>JAZRWU010000303.1:0-2572 GCA_045599885.1 Bacteroidales bacterium
TTTTGAAGGCTGTTTTTGAGAACGGTTTTGTCTATCGTTTTGCGTAGAATAGCGGGCTATTTGAGCAAAAGGGTAGGCAAAACAGGCCAAAAAGAGCCTCATAAAAACCGAAAACATCATAAAAAATTTTTGTTGTAAGAAATTTAAACAGGTTCTAAATATATTCAGAACATGTGCTTTCTTGAGTACTGGCCGGATTCCCTATTTCCAGCCTTGGAGATGCATTTGTTGAAAAATGGCTATCTTTGTGCATTCAAAACAGGTTCTTAAAACAACTGCTTGCAAGTGAAAACCGAAAAAGTGGTTCTGCCAGTGCTGATTGCACTCAGCCTATCTCATTTCATCAACGATCTGTTGCAGTCGGTGATAGCGGCCAGCTATCCGCTGCTCAAAGAAGAATTGCTTCTGTCCTTTACTCAGATAGGAGCCATTTCATTGGTCTACCAGCTTGCCTCATCGGTATTTCAACCGATTGTGGGCCTGGTTTATGACCGTTGGCCCAGTCACAGATCCATCCCGGTGGGAATGTGTTTCACCTTGACGGGCCTTTTCATCCTCGCTTTTGCCAAACCGGTCTGGCTTATCAGCGTCGCGGTCTTTCTGGTGGGAATCGGCTCGGCCACCTTGCATCCGGAAGCTTCGCGCGTCACTTCGCTGGCGGCGGGCGGTCGGCGCGGATTCGCTCAATCGCTTTTTCAGGTGGGCGGCAATCTCGGAGGTTCCTTCGGCCCCTTGCTCGTGGCGGCCATCGTTTCGGTCTATGGACGGAATTATATCGCCTTGTTCTGCGTGATTTCGCTGATGGGTATTCTGTGTACCCGGCCGATCTGCCGTTGGTACAAAAATTATCTGGCTCAGACTCAGACGGAAAACAGGAAAGCAGCATACGTCAAACCGCCGCTGTCGGTTCCGGCTACGGTGGCTGTAATCGGGGTGCTGCTGATTCTGATTTTTTCCAAGTACATATACATGGCCTCGCTGACCAATTATTACACCTTCTATCTGATGGAGAAATTCGGTCTGGCGGTTTCCCAATCGCAGGTCTGTCTGTTCGTTTTTCTTTTTGCGACGGCGGCCGGAACTTTGGTCGGCGGTCCGGTGGGCGACCGTATCGGCCGTAAATGGGTCATTTGGATTTCCATTCTCGGCACGGCTCCTTTCAGTATTCTGATGCCGCAGATGAATCTGGCCTGGACCATCGCTATGAGTTTTTTGGTGGGTTTCATGCTGTCTTCGGCTTTCCCGGCCATTCTGCTGTATGCGCAGGAACTCTTACCCAATAAACTGGGTCTGGTCAGCGGTTTGTTCTTCGGATTCGCCTTCGGTGTCGCCGGTATCGCTGCGGCGGTGTTGGGCCGTTTTGCCGATATGTACGGAGTGACGGCAATATATCAGTATTGTTGTTATACTCCTTTACTCGGTCTGGTGGCAATCTTCCTGCCCAACCTGAAGAGAAAATGATTGTTAATTTGTTGATTATTATATAATTATGAATGGTTATGAGGATTTTCCGACAGGCGCTCAACCTGTTGAAGTGGGTAAAAAAATCATAGAACAGTTTCTGACGGTTGAACCGGAACGGTATATGCCGCGTGGTTACAATGGGACCGATACTTGTGGCGGAGGCAGTTTTGTGATGTATGCTGTGGTCAGTTTATGGCTGAATGCCTTGCAGTTTGCTGCGAAAACGGGCGATAATGACTTGGACAGACGTCTGATTGAGCATTTCGAGCCGTTTTTCGGAGAGAAAAAAGACAAGTGCAGCCGTGACAATCATGTCGACTTCTCGGTATTCGGCACAGTTCCATTGGAAATCGCGATTCATAATGCCGATCCGAGAGCGCGGGAGATGGGTTTGCGCTATGCCGATCATCAGTGGGAACAGCCCGATCCGCAACATCCGGGCGATAACGGCAATGCCGATTACAAAACGCAGCTCGGCTATCTGGAACAGGGTTTTTCTCCGCAATCCCGATTTTGGATAGAGGATATGTATATGATGACGCTCTTGCAGACGCAGGCCTACCGGCTTACGGGCAATCTCGAATACCTGGAACGTATGGCCCGTCAGATGGCCTGCTATCTTGAGAAAATGCAGTTGCCCAACGGTTTGTTCCATCATTCCGCCATCGCTCCCTTCCACTGGGGACGTGGAAACGGTTGGGTGGCCGGCGGTATGCCCATTCTTCTGAAATATCTTCCCGAAAGCAATCCTTATTATGGTGTCATTTGGCAGTCCTATCAGCGGATGATGGCGACTCTGCTGTCTTTCCAGCATCCCAGCGGGCTATGGGGCCAGTTGATTGACGACTCGGATGCCTGGGACGAATCGTCCTGCTCGGGAATGTTTGCCAGCAGTATCATCACAGGCGTGAAATGTGGCTGGCTGGAACCTGAGACTTTTGGCCCGGCGGCCCGGAAAGCCTGGGTCGCTCTCTGCGGGAAAATGGACTGTTACGGCAATGTGGCCGATACGGGAGCCGGTATCAACTGCAAGAACGACAGACAGTTTTACCTTGATTGTCCTAGAGTCAACGGCGCTCCTCACGGACAGGCTGCTTTGCTGTGGACG
>JAZRWU010000304.1:0-8513 GCA_045599885.1 Bacteroidales bacterium
CTGTCCCAAAACGGAGTCGGAAAATTCAGCGCTTTTTCTGAGGAAGCCTTGGATTCTATCAGGTCCTTGGGTGTGTCGTATGTATGGTTTACGGGAGTGCTTGAGCATGCGACTCAAACGGATTATTCTTCATACGGTATAGTCAAAGATCATTCAGCCATAGTCAAAGGAAAAGCGGGTTCTCCCTATGCCATCAAGGATTATTATGATGTGGATCCTGACTTGGCGGATAATGTGAGGAACCGGAAAAAGGAATTTCAGGATCTGATTGCCCGTACGCACCAAGCCGGAATGGGTGTGATTATAGATTTTGTTCCGAATCACCTCGCCCGTCAGTATCATTCCGATGCGGCGCCTGAAGGAGTTCGGGATTTCGGTGTGGATGACCGGCATGATTGGTCATTTTATCAACAGAATAATTTCTATTATCTATTGGGGCAGTCTTTTGAGCCGCGGATAGACCGCACCGCTTCCGAGAACGGACCCTATTTTGAATTCCCGGCCAAAGCGACTGGCAATGATTGTTTTTCCTCTTGTCCGAATGACCATGATTGGTATGAAACCGTCAAATTGAACTATGGAGTTGACTATCAAGGAGGAAAAACAGAACATTTTGATCCCGTGCCTGATACATGGAATAAAATGCTGCAGGTTTTGCTGTATTGGGTAAAACAAGGAGTGGATGGTTTCCGTTGTGATATGGCCGAGATGGTTCCTGCCGCATTTTGGAGTTGGGTCATCCCTCAGGTCAAGTTATACGCACGGAGAAAGTCGCGTGCCAGAAAAACGAAAATCCCCGATTTCATCGGGAAAAATCCTCTCATTTTCATAGGCGAAGTTTATAACCCCGGACTCTATGAGATTTATCTTGCTTCCGGTTTTGACTATCTTTACGATAAAGTCGGTTTATATGATACCCTGAAAGCGGTAGTGCAGGGAAATGCGCCGGCATTCAGTATCACTTCGTGTTGGCAGAACCTCGGAAACAAGCAGGCGCACATGCTTAACTTTCTGGAGAATCACGATGAGCAGAGAATAGCATCCGACTTTTTTGCCGGAGATCCGCGCAGAGCTTTCCCGGCACTGGTGGTGTCCTCCTGTATGAATACGAATCCTTTTATGCTCTATTTCGGACAGGAATTGGGCGAAAAAGGAATGTATTCTGAAGGTTTCAGCGGGTGCGACGGACGGAGTACGATATTTGATTATTGGTCTATTGATTCGGTCCGTGCCTGGCGTTCCGGAGGAAGCTGTGATGGGCGAGAATCAACGGAAAATGAGATGTTTGTACGAAGCTATTATTCCACTCTTCTGAACATCGTCTCGCATGAGCCGGCTATTCGGGAAGGATTGTTTTTCGATTTGATGTATGTGAATGTTCCTTCGGCGGAAGACGGCTGTCCGTTCAATCCCGCCAGCCAATATGCTTTTTTACGCAAATCCGATGACGCGGTGATTCTGGCGGTGTCCAATTTTTCCGATCAGCCCAAAACAGTGCGGGTCAAGGTGCCTCTGCATGCCTTTGAATATTTCCATTTGTACGACAAAGCTTTGGACGGCAGTTCAGCTGTGGCCGAGGACTTGTTGACAGGAGATAGGATTTGTATGCCGGTCTTGCCTGACGGCTATGTTACGATGCAGCTTCCTGCCTATGGAGCGCGTCTTTGGAAGTATCATCTTCCGTAGAAGTTTTTCCTTCATGTTTGTTTCTTTTTGAAGACTCAATTGTATATCTTTGTACGCAAATAATAAACGTCTTTATGCAGGGCCCAATAAAAGTATTTTCTGGTACAAATTCACAATATTTGGCCGAAAAAATCTGTAATTCGCTCGGTTGTCCGCTGGGTAAAATGAATATCCAGCATTTCGCCGATGGTGAGTTTTCAGTTTCGTACGAGGAATCCATTCGAGGTTGCCATGTCTATCTTGTGCAGTCAACGTTCCCCAATTCTGACAATTTAATGGAGTTGTTGTTGATGATTGATGCTGCCAAAAGAGCTTCGGCCAACAAAATCATTGCGGTGATTCCTTATTTCGGCTGGGCCCGTCAGGACCGCAAGGACAAACCCAGAGTATCCATCGGTGCCAAGCTGGTGGCCGACCTTCTTTCAGTCGCAGGCATTGACCGTCTGATTACGATGGATCTCCATGCAGATCAGATTCAGGGCTTTTTCGATGTCCCTGTGGATCATCTTTATGCTTCCACGGTCTTTATTCCATATATCAAATCTATGGAGATTGAGGATTTGGTTATCGCTACGCCTGATGTCGGTGGTGCCAAACGCGCCAATTCGTATGCCAAGTATCTGGGTGTGCCCATCGTTTTGTGTCACAAGTCGCGTAACAAACCCAATGAGGTGGCTGAGATGCGCGTGATTGGTGATGTCAAGGAAAAGAATGTGCTTTTGGTGGATGATATGGTCGATACCGCCGGCACTTTGACGAAGGCTGCCAATATCATGCTTGAGAATGGTGCCAAGTCTGTCCGCGCTCTTGCTTCACATTGCGTGATGTCGGGTAGTGCCCCTCAGCGCGTGATGGATTCCGCTTTGACGGAAATCTTGTTTACGGACAGTATTCCATTTAATAAGGAATGCCCGAAAGTCAAGATTCTGTCCATTGCCGATATGTTCGCGGATACTATCCTCCGTGTTTATGACAATCGTTCGATTTCTTCCCAATATCTTTTGTAGAGTCGGATTTCTGAATAATCGATAAAAAATGAGGCCTGGATTTTGTGATCCAGGCCTCATTTTTTATATGGAGTGGTAGTCCTTATTTCTGTTTTTTGAGGAGTTCAGTCATAGAAACTTCTTTGGAAATCAGCGCTTTCAGATCGGAAATGGCAACGCGTTCCTGTTGCATCGTATCGCGATTACGCAGAGTTACACAGTTGTCGTTGAGCGTATCGTGGTCAACAGTAACGCAGAAAGGAGTGCCGATGGCATCCTGGCGGCGATAACGTTTCCCGATGGAATCCTTTTCGTCGTATTGGCATTTGAATTCGAATTTAAGCTCGTCCATGATTTCACGGGCCTTTTCGGGCAGTCCGTCTTTCTTGACCAAAGGCAGAATGGCCAATTTGATAGGAGCAAGAGTAGCAGGAAGATGGAGAACAGTACGGGTCTCACCATTCTCAAGAGTCTCTTCTTCGAAACAGCCGGCAAGGATGCTGAGGAAAGTACGATCGACACCAATGGAAGTCTCAATGACATACGGAGTGTACGATTCGTTGATTTCCGGATCGAAATATTTGATGCTCTTGCCCGAATACTTTTCGTGATTGCTGAGGTCGAAATTGGTGCGAGAATGGATTCCTTCCACTTCTTTGAAACCGAAAGGCATCAGGAACTCAATGTCAGTGGCGGCGTTGGCGTAGTGAGCCAGTTTGTCGTGGTCGTGGAAACGGTACTTCTCGTCTCCGAGTCCCAAAGCCTTATGCCATTTCAAACGGGTCTGTTTCCATTTCTCGAACCATTCAAGCTCTGTTCCCGGTTTGACGAAGAACTGCATTTCCATCTGTTCGAACTCGCGCATACGGAAAATGAACTGGCGGGCCACAATCTCATTACGGAAAGCTTTTCCTATCTGAGCGATACCGAAAGGAATTTTCATTCTTCCGGTTTTCTGAACATTCAGGTAGTTGACAAAAATACCCTGAGCGGTTTCAGGGCGCAGATATATCTTCATAGAACCATCTGAGGTCGAACCCATTTCCGTCGAAAACATCAGGTTGAACTGACGGACATCGGTCCAATTGCGGGTTCCGCTGATAGGACAGACAATACCTTCATCGAGAATAATCTGCTTGAGGGCATCCAAGTCATTGTCGTTCATCGCTTTGGAGAAGCGTTCGTGGAGAGCGTCTCTTTTTGCCTGATTGTCAAGCACGTGAGCATTGGTACTGCGGAATTGGGCCTCATCAAATTTGTCTCCAAACCGTTTGGCGGCCTTTTCTATTTCTTTGGCGATTTTATCGTCATATTTTGCAATCTGATCTTCAATCAGCACATCGGCGCGATAGCGTTTTTTGGAATCGCGGTTGTCAATAAGGGGGTCGTTGAAT
The DNA here is from genome assembly GCA_045599885.1 of Bacteroidales bacterium. Taxonomy (GTDB): domain Bacteria; phylum Bacteroidota; class Bacteroidia; order Bacteroidales; family UBA1402; genus UBA1757. Next base: position 4,067 of record JAZRWU010000304.1, read on the forward strand.
GCGTCTACGTGGCCCGAAGCTTTCCAAATAGTCGGGTGCATAAAAATACACGAATCGATACCGACGATATTCTCGTGCATAAGGGTCATGGAATCCCACCAATACTTCTTGATGTTGTTCTTGAGCTCAACACCCATCTGGCCATAGTCATAAACTGCGGCCAAACCGTCATAAATCTCACTCGACGGAAAGACGAAACCGTATTCCTTGCAATGAGAAACTAATTTTTTGAATACATCTTCTTGTTGTGCCATAATCATGAATTTTGCGGACGCAAAAATACGATTTTTACTTTATTTTTCGTATTTTTACGGCTTAAATAGATAGAACCTGTTTTGATTTCTTTCAAAACAGGCTCAGATTTGCTTTCAAAACTTTATATGGATTCTATCGATGACGATTTGATTATGTCCGAAGATTTGGAAAATCTGATGGATGAGCCTGGAAAATCCGACTTCCACGATTTGGATTTGACGGACAATGATAAGACGCGACATCTGACCGGAATGTATCGCAATTGGTTCATTGATTATGCGTCTTCTGTCATACTCGATCGTTCAGTTCCTCATATCGCAGACGGCCTCAAACCTGTGCAGCGGCGTATTCTTCACTCAATGAAACGTTTGGAGGATGGACGATACAACAAAGTCGCCAATATCGTAGGGCATACGATGCAGTTTCATCCTCATGGAGATGCTTCCATCGGAGATGCCTTGGTTCAGCTCGGGCAAAAAGAACTTCTGATTGACTGTCAGGGAAACTGGGGGAATATTCTTACCGGTGACAGAGCGGCGGCTTCCCGTTACATTGAGGCCCGTCTCTCAAAATTCGCCTTGGAGGTCGCATTCAACAATAAAATCACGGAATGGCAGGCTTCTTACGATGGGAGAAACCAGGAACCCGTCGCACTTCCTGTCAAATTTCCCTTGCTGCTGGCCCAAGGTGTCAAAGGTATCGCAGTCACCCTTTCCTCCGAAATCCTGCCTCACAATTTCAATGAGCTTATCGATGCGTCGGTGGCCTGTCTCAAAGAAGAGGAGTTCGCCATATATCCCGATTTTCAGACAGGAGGATACATCGATGTGAGCCGTTACAATGACGGAAAGCGTGGCGGCGTGGTGAAAATCCGGGCAAAGATTGTGAAACTGGACAATAAAACGCTGGCCATCACCGAAATCCCATACGGCAAAACCACAGGCGACATCATCGATTCCATTCTGAAGGCCAACGAAAAGAATAAAATCAAAATCCGCAAGGTGGACGACAACACTTCGGCTACGGCTGAAATATTGGTTCATCTCGCGCCGGGGGTGTCCTCCGACAAAACCATCGATGCTTTGTATGCCTTTACCGACTGCGAGGTGAGCATTTCGCCGAACTGCTGCGTCATCAAAGACAACAAACCTTGCTTTATGAGCGTCAGTGAGGTGCTGAAATATTCCGCTAACAATACCAAAGAATTGCTCAAACGTGAGTTGGATATTCAAAAAAGCGAATTGCAGGAGGCTTTGATGTTTGCTTCCCTTGAGAAAATATTCATCGAAGAGCGCATCTATAAGGACAGGGAATTTGAGGAAAGCCGTAATATGGATGCCGCCATCGCTCATGTCGATAAACGTTTGGAGCCATTCAAACCATTGTTTATCAGGGAGGTTACCAGAGATGACATATTGAAATTGATGGAAATAAAGATGGCCCGTATCCTCAAGTTCAATGCCGTCAAGGCCGAAGAGAGTATTGCGGCAATGAAAGCGCATATTGAGGAAATCGACCATCATCTGAATCATCTGGTTGAATATACCATCGATTGGTATGAGGGCCTCAAAAAGAAATACGGTGCCGATTATCCCCGCCGGACCGAAATCCGTGTCTTTGATACGATTGAGGCGGCCAAGGTGGCAGAAGCGACGGAGAAACTCTATATCAACCGCGAAGAGGGCTTTATCGGTACGGCTCTTAAAAAAGACGAGCTGGTCTGCGCTTGTTCCAATTTGGACGATGTCATCCTGTTCTATCGTGACGGAAAATATAAAGTGGTGAAAATCAGCGATAAGATGTTTGTCGGAAAGGATGTCATCCATGTGGATGTATTCAAGAAAAACGACAAGCGGACTATCTACAACGTGGTATATCGCGATGGCAAAGGCGGAAACAGTTATATGAAACGCTTCGCTGTCAATGGAGTGACGCGCGACAAAGAATATGATCTGACGCAAGGGAAACCCGGCTCGAGGATTCTGTATTTTTCGGCCAATCCCAATGGCGAGGCTGAGACAATCAAGATTTATTTGAGACCAAGCCCGAAAATCAAGAAAATCCAGTTCGACCGTAATTTTGGAGATTTGGCCATAAAGGGCCGTCAGGCGATGGGCAATCTTCTGACCAAAAACGATATCCACCGTATTGTGCTCAAACAGAAGGGCGTTTCCACTTTGGGCGGCCGAGAGGTATGGTTCGATTGGGATGTGTTGCGGCTCAATTATGACAAACGTGGCGAATATCTCGGTGAATATTGCGGAGACGACCGCATCCTTGTAATTACCTCATCGGGCGAGTTTTATACGACGGGCATAGATTTGAGCAATCATTACGAGGACAATATTCAGGTGATTGAGAAATATGTTCCCGATAAGATATGGACAGCGTTGCTGTACGATGCCGATCAGCAGAACTATCTGTATCTGAAGCGTTTTGCTTTGGAATCCTCTTCCAGGAAACAGACTTTTATCGATAATCCTGCGTCCAAGTTGCTTCTGTTGTCGGATCAGTATTATCCGCGTTTCGAAGTGAGCTTTGGCGGAAGTGACAGCTATCGTGAGAAATTGGAAATCGACGGTGACAGTTTCATTGCTGTAAAAGGTTTCAAAGCTCGTGGCAAACGGGTCACGACCTGGCAGGTGGCAGATGTTCAGGAATTGGAGCCTTTGCGTTTCCCCGAGGCCGCTGAAGTGGAATCTGCGGAAGATGAACTCTCGGAAAGCGGATATGACGGAGCCTTGGATAGGCCGGACAGCGAGGTGATTGATGAAATCACAGGCCAGGGTTCTCTTTTCGGCAGCGAAGATTTGGGTGAAGAAGAAAAATAGTATCTTTGCAAGGGTTTTGCCTATAAGGCACCGCGCGGTAGTGGTGGAATGGTAGACACGTCAGCCTTAGGAGCTGATGCCGAGAGGTGTGGGGGTTCGAGTCCCTTCTACCGTACATAATCAGGAGATATGGTCAAGCACTTTTTATCCTATCTGAAGGAGTCGGTTGTCAATTATTGGGACAATCCCGTCGTAAGCGATTACGATGGCGGCGAGACATTGTCGTATGGCGAATTTGCGAATCAGATGAACAGGATTCGCGTGCTTCTCGACCTGTTGGGGCTTCAAAAAGGGGACAAAGTGGCCTTGTGCGGCAATAATTGCTCGAATTGGGCACTTAGTTTCATGTCGGTTGTCTCCAACGAGAATGTGGCCGTTACCATTTTGCCGGACTTCGCTTCCGAAAGTATCCGGAGCTTAGTCAATCATTCGGATGCTAAGATTCTCATTGTCAGTCAGAAAATATGGAGTAATCTTGATTTTGGAAGTATGCCCGATTTACAGGCGGTGCTTTCTATGAAAGATTTTTCGTTATTGGCAAGCCGAGGGTTGGAGGAACCCTATTCTCAATGGGAGCAGGTTTATTCGAGCCGTTTCCCGGAAGGCATCAAAGCGGAAGATATCCAATATCCCACCGATAATCTGGACGATCTTTGTCTGATAAATTACACTTCGGGCACCACTTCTGATCCCAAGGGAGTGATGCTCTCCTACCGCAGCATCTCCAGCAATACGCAATTCGGTCAGGACGGGATTCCAACCAAGGAAGGGGCCACCATTATTTCGATGCTTCCCTTGGCGCACATGTTCGGTTTGGCTTTTGAACTGATTTATCCCATGGCCGGCGGTTGCCATATCTATTTTCTCAACCGCACTCCTTCACCGCAGATTCTTCTCAAGGCGATGGCGGAAATCAAGCCCTATCTGCTGTTGACGGTGCCTTTGGTCATAGAGAAGATTTTCAGAAAGAGCGTTTTCCCGATTATTCATAAGCCGCTGATGAGAATCCTGTGGGTGATACCCGGCGTGGGCCATATCGTCCGCGGAATCATCCGGCGCAAATTGCTCGAAACGTTTGGAGGCAATGTCGATCCTGTCATCATTGGCGGCGCCGCTTTGTCGAAAGACGTGGAAAAATGCATGAAGGCCATACGTTTCCCCTATACGGTGGGTTATGGAATGACAGAATGCGGGCCTATCATCGCCTACAGTAATTGGCATACTTTCAAGAAAAAATCCTGCGGCCGTCTGGTGGATAGAATGGAAATCCGCATCGACTCGGCCAATCCTCATAAGGAAGTCGGTGAAATGTCAGTGCGGGGCGATAACGTCATGTTGGGATATTACAAGAATCCGGAAGC
>JAZRWU010000305.1:0-15137 GCA_045599885.1 Bacteroidales bacterium
GCCAAAGACCTGTCGTATGTGAATATCACCGGTAAGACCCGAATCGGTTACGATGTACAGAGACTCATTTCTGTTTTGGAGGATTTTCTCGGTTTCGGCCGGGTACACAAAGCATATCTTTTCGGTGCCGGAAATCTTGGAGGAGCGCTTCTGCACGACAACGGATTATCTCAGTTCGGGTTGGAGATCATGACCGGATTCGATGTCAATCCCAAGTTGGTCGGTCACGAAATCAACCATATTCCGGTACTGCACATTGATGATTATTTTCATTGCCAGCAGGAAAATCCTGCCTCCATCGGCATTTTGACTGTTCCTGTTCAGAACGCTCAGAAAATGACCGATCTGATTATCGAAGGCGGCATTCGGGCCATTTGGAATTTCACGCCATTCCGCATTCACGTTCCTGAAGGCATTGTTGTTCAAAACACGTCTATCTATGCCCATCTCGCGGTGATGTTCAACCGCCTCGAGGGAATTGTCTGAAAGCTTTATGAAAATCATTGCTGCTGGAATGAATTATCGTCCTCATATCGGGGAATTGGGCTTTGTCGAGCCACTCGAACCGGTTCTGTTTCTCAAACCTGATTCGGCCCTGGCGACCGACAAAATGCCCTTTTTCATTCCGGATTTTGCCAAACGTTTTGATTATGAGGCTGAAATAGTCATCCGCATAGCCAAATTGGGTAAGAATATTGCTGAAAAATTCGCCTACCGTTATTACGATGCCTGGACAGTAGGGTTGGATATGACGGCCCGCGATCTTCAGGATGAAGCCCGCCAAAAATCACTTCCCTGGTCCATTTGCAAGGGATTTGACCAATCTGCGATTGTCGGAGATTTTTTGCCGGTTGATAGGGAGAACGTTCAAGCTACAGATTTTCACATGGATCTGAACGGCCGGACCGTCCAAAAAGCCTCTACCGCCGACATGATTTTCAGCATTGACCGTCTGATCTCGTATGCCAGCCGTTTTTTCACGCTGAAAACCGGAGACCTCATTTTCACGGGGACACCTTACGGAGTCGGACCTGTTCATATCGATGACGTGCTTGAAGCCTGGCTCGGCGAAAACAAAGTGCTGAACCTTAGAGTCAAATAACAGTTGCGTATTATGCCTGACAATCTCAAAACGGGAATCCGTCCGCAGAAGTATATGAGATGCTGCAGAATGGTCGGCCTGACAACCCTGATTTTTCTATGGTGTTGTCTCAATGGCCATGCCCGCTCCATAGATTGGCAAGGTCAGATGCTTCCGTCGGTTTCCACGACATTATACCCTTCCGATTTTCCCTCGCTGACGGAGAATTCACAGATTTCTTTGCTGTATCCGATGTTTGAACGGATTCAAGGGGAAGAACTGCGTCAAATGAAACCACAACTTGCGAAATTACCCCTCGAAGAGGATATCCGCATGGAAATCGCCTATGGCATGGAGCGGAAACAGCTTTGCGCCGATGTCAGTTTCTGCCCTTATGTCAAACGGCACGGAAAATATTACCGTCTGGTATCTTACGAATTCGGCATAGAATCCCCGACACCACTGCGCAGTGCTTCATCCACCATATTGAACGACCCGTCGCGCTATGCGGCTGAATCGGTCCTGGCGAAAGGCAAATGGGTCAAAATCAGCGTTCCTGAAAGCGGGATTTACCGATTGAGCTACGATAGAATCAAAAAAATGGGCCTCAACCCAGCCAATGTCCAGATTTACGGATACGGCGGCGCGCTGTTGAGCGAAGATTTCAGCCAGAAATATCGGGACGATCTTCCTGTGGTCCCCATATACAAAGACGAGGCAAACAAGCAGGTGCTGTTTTATGCACAAGGCACTTGCCAATGGGAATACAACTCCAAAAACCGGATGTACCAAAGAGTGCTCAACCATTACTCCACCAAAGCCTGTTATTTTGTAGGAGAAAGAGAAGGCGGCAGTCTTCTATCCGAATATGAGGAGTTGTCGGACAACACATCCGTCACATACGAAACCGCTCACTACACGGATTTCATGCTTCACGAATCGGAAGATTACAATCTCGGTGCGACAGGTCGGGACTGTTTCGGTGAGGATTTCAGTTCCAACTCCGAACAGGAATTTCTGTTTGATGCGGAAGGAGCGTCAACCGATGAGTATTCAAGGATATATGTCCGTTTTGCCGCCAACAGCCCCTCCACTTCCCGTTGCCAGATTTACGTCAATGACCAGACTGTCGGGACGATGAATTATGCCGCCATCTCCGCCGACAACACCTACACTTTGGCGAAAGCCACGGAAACCGCCTCCGACTTTGTACCCGATGCCAACGGTCAGATTCGTGTCCGAATCCAATACAACGCCAACGGTGCCACTCCCAAAGCCGCCCATTTGGACCACATCGTCTTGAATGTGCGCAAAAAACTCCAACTGAATCAAGATGTGCTGCTGTTCCGTGATCCTCAAAGTATCGGGAATCAGAAAAGCCGTTTCATTCTGAAAGGAGCGGATGCTTCCACCTTGATTTTCAAATGTTCTCAAGACGGAATAACCAGGATTCCAAGCCAGTATTCCGATGGTGAGCTCCGTTTCGAGACTTCCACGCTGTCCTTGGAGGAATTTGCCGCGGTACGTTTGAACGGAAAAATCCCAGAACCTTCCGTCATCGGGAAAGTGGCCAATCAGAATCTGCACGGTTTGGATGCCCAGGATTTTCTGATCATCACGCATGAGGATTTTTATGATTTGGCTGAAAAATTGGCCGAAGCTCATCGCAACATGGACGGCCTTCGTGTCAAGGTGGTCACCGCCGAACAGATTTACAACGAATTTTCGTCAGGCACGCCGGACGCCACAGCATACCGGAGGTTTGTCAAGATGTTCTACGACCGGGCAGATACGGAAGACGACATGCCCCAATCGCTGCTGCTGTTCGGAGACGGCGTGTATGACAATCGGATGATTACACATACTTTCAGGAATTCACCCTCCAATCCCGCCAAACTGCTGGTTTTCGAATCGAAAGAATCCCTCGAAGCCACCTCTTCCTATGTCTCGGACGACTATTTCGGATTTCTTGACGACACGGAAGGAACCAGCCACAACACCGACCGTTTGGACATCGGCATCGGACGATTCCCCGTACGGACACGGGCTGAAGCGGAGATTGCCGTTGACAAATCCATCAACTATATGAAAAACAAGGACAAAGGGACTTGGAAAAACACTCTTTGTTTCATGAGTGACGATGGAGACAACAATTCTCATATCCAACATGCCGACAATCTCGCCCAACTCGTCAAAAACGGACACCCCGAGTTTATGATCAACAAAATCTATGTCGATGCTTTTGAGCGCGTCTCTACGGCCTCAGGCACCACCGTCCCGGATGCCAATCAACGTTTCAACGATCTGCTCAGTTCGGGGCTGCTGCTGCTCAACTACAGCGGGCACGGTTCCACCACCACTTGGGCGACAGAAAGTTTATTGACTATCCGCGACATACGTTCCATGCAGAACAACAGACTGCCTCTTTGGGTAACGGCCACTTGCGATTTTTGCCGTTATGACGATTTTGAGAGTTCGGGAGGCGAATTGGTTTTTCTGAACGGGAACGGAGGCGCCATCGCATTGATCACCACCACCCGGGTAGTGTATTCCGGTCCCAATTATACTTTGAACCGGGAATTGCTTTCCAACCTGTTTTCCAAGCAGAACGGGAAAAGACTGACTTTGGGACAAGTATTATGCCGCACCAAACAATCTAATGCCCTCAAAAGCGATCAGAACAAACTCAATTTCGCATTGATTGGAGATCCAGCCTTGAGACTTGCCTACCCTGAGCTGACAGCCCGCATCACAGGAATCAACGGGCACGGAATCCGAGAGGATTTTCCCGATACCATTCAAGCGATGAGCACGGTCACGATGGAAGGAGAAATACTTGATTCCGACGGTTCGGCGGCCAGCGGTTTCGACGGAATAGTTTATGCCACCGTCTTCGATGCCGAGAATCAGGCACGGACTTTAGGTAACAGCGGCAATGACGTTTTCGAGTATGCCGACCGAAGCCAGAAATTGTATTGCGGCAAAGCCAGCGTCCACAACGGACGATTCAGTTTCAGTTTCATCGTTCCCAAAGACTTGAGCTATTCGTTCGAAAAAGGACAAATCAATCTGTACGCATACGACAGCCAAAACGACATCGAAGCACAAGGCGTTTTTGACGGATTTGTTTTGGGAGGCACCAGCGAGTCGGAACGGACCGATTCCGAAGGACCTGAGATCCAGCTTTATCTCAATGACAGGACTTTCCAAAACGGTGGAAAAGTCAATCAGACTCCTACTCTGATAGCCGTTCTGTCCGACCCCGACGGGCTCAACACCAGCGGCAACCGTATCGGGCACGACCTGTCTCTCATCGTGGATGGCGGTAAAACCGTCACTCTCAATCAGTATTATGAGTCTGACATGGACAATTGGACTTCCGGAAGCGTGTATTACCATCTTGGAAAGCTCGAAGATGGCTGGCACACCTTGCAGCTGAAAGCTTGGGATATGCTCAACAATTCCTCCACAGCCACGGTCCGTTTTGAAGTGAATCACAAAGAACAGCCCACTCTCGACAATCTTGAGTTATGGCAAGACGGACAAAACGCCTGGTTCAGTTTTACCCATGACCGGCCCGAAGTCTGGATGGACGCGGAACTGCAAATCTACGATCTGATGGGACGGCTTCAGTGGAAACGCGCCCTTTCCATAATGAACCGCGACAACAACGGCGAAAGCATTGAATGGGATTATGATTCCCTGAATGGAGGAAAAGTGCCTGATGGTTTGTATCTTTGCCGTCTCAGTATCCGGATCGGAGACAGAGAACAGGCCTCCATCAGTAAAAAAATCATGGTAAGAAGACAATAAAATGCCTCATTGTGAGTTATTATTATCCATTACCAACCAAAACAGATTATATGAAAAAATCAACTATCATACTTATTCTGCTGTTTGCTGCCTTCACAGTCAAGGCTCAAATAGAATCCGAAAAAGACTATAACCCCATCCTGACATCCGTTCCCTCGCTGGGTATCGCGCCGGATGCCACTGCTACCGGTATGGGTGACGCGGGAGCCGCCACTGCTCCGAATGTCAGTTCTCAATTCTGGAACGCATCCAAATATGCTCAGATGGAAGAAGCTGCGGGGTTTTCCATGTCCTACACTCCTTGGTTGACCCAGTTGGTCTCGGACATCGACCTCGCTTATCTTTGCGGCTACATGAAATTAGGGGAAATGCAGGCTCTCACCGCCTCTTTGCGTTATTTTTCATTAGGTGAAGTCATACTCCGGGAATCTCTGAACGACGTGGGCTATGCCATTCAACCCTATGAAATGGCCGTCGATCTCGCCTATTCACGAATGCTGTCGCGCCATTTCTCGATGTCCGTAGCCCTGCGCTATATCCATTCAGACCTGATGAGCAGCGACGATCCTGCCGGGAAAGCCTTTTCCGCAGACATCAGCGGATATTATAAAAAGCCCATTTACGCAGGCCGGGAAGAAGGTTTCTGGGCCTTTGGATTCAATGCCTCCAACATCGGTACCAAAATATCCTACGATGCCGGGAACAACTATTATTTCATCCCGACGGATTTACGGCTCGGTACGGCCGTCAAATATCCTTTCAACGGATTCAACGCTATGACTTTCGCATTGGACCTCAACAAACTGATGGTTCCGACGCCGCAGGAAAAAGGTGAGATTTTCACCGATATCTCTCCCATCAGCGGCATCTTCCAATCGTTTTATGATGCTCCCGGCGGATTCAAGGAAGAATTGAGCGAAATCAATCTTTCCGTCGGTGCGGAATATGCCTACGATGACCAGTTCTTTGTGCGTGCCGGTTATCATTATGAAAATGAGTACAAAGGCAACCGTTCATATTACACATTCGGTGCCGGTTTCAAAATGACGATGTTCAGCATTGATGTCTCTTATCTCGTATCGCAGTCGCAAAGCAATCCTTTGGACCAGACCTTGCGTTTCTCACTCGGTTTCGATATGGACGGCATCCGGAAAGTTCTCGGCAGATAATCCACTATGAGCATCAAAGTCGGACAAGGCATTGACGTTCACGCTTTTTGCGAGAATCGTCCTTTGATATTGGGAGGCGTTGAAATTCCATACAACTATGGACTCGCCGGCCATTCTGACGCCGATGTATTGATTCATGCGGTTTGCGATGCCCTGCTCGGGGCAGCCCATCTCCGCGATATCGGTTATCATTTTCCCGACACCGATGAGCAATATGCCGGGATTGACAGCGGGATTCTTTTGAAACGTGTGGTCGGAATGCTGTCTGACAAAGGATGGCGGCCCGGCAACGTAGATGTCACTCTTTGTGCGGAAAGGCCGAAACTTCAGGCATACATACCTCAAATGCAGGAAACATTGGCCGGTCTTCTGAATTGTGATACGGAAGATGTCTCCATCAAAGCCACCACTACTGAAAAATTGGGTTTTGTTGGCAGACGAGAGGGAATCGCCGCTTTCGCAGTGGTTTTGATAGAAAGCTTCTGATATGGCAGACAATTACTTGGAGAATAAAATGGAGGAGCACCTGGCTCCTAAAAACGTGTCCACCAAACGGGCGGCATCTTTGGATTCACTGCTTCTCCGCAACCGCAGCCAACGCGGTTACGATTCTTCCATTGTGGTCCGTTCCGACCAGTTGCGACGCATCATCGGAGTCAACACACGCATCCCTTCCGCCCGCAACCAGCAAGTCTTGCGTTTCCGTCCCGTGCTGCAGGACGAAGCCGGGAAAGTGCTGCCGCATATCCGCTTGGGAGGTGCGTTGCCCGAATGGCATCTTCCCCTTCCAGGCACAGAGCCACAGAATTTCATCGTCATCTGCTCCACCGTTCCCGGAAGCCGCTACGTAGACATAGATCTGGGCATCTCCGCTCAAAGTATGTTGTTGAAAGCCACCGAAATGGGGCTGAATGGAATCTGTATAGGAGCTTTCGACAAAGAAGCTGTCAGACAGAACCTCCAACTCCCCTACGAGCCCATTCTGATTCTAGCCATCGGAAAAGGATGCGAGAAAATCGGGCTGGTGGAGATTTCCGAAGACGGCAGCCATCAGTATTATCGGCAAAACGGCATCCACTATGTCCCCAAAGTACGTTTGAGCGAGCTGATATTGGAATCAAAATAAAAGGAGACATGTCACAACATCATCACGAACATATTCATTGTCCTCAATGCCATACGGAAAGCGAATTTGTCGTATGGGACAGCATCAACGTGCAAACGGATCCGGAACTCAAGGAAAAACTGATGGATGAAAGCCTTTTCGTCCATATCTGTCCTCATTGCGGCCATCGGAATTACGTCACATTCGGAGCTTTGTATCACGATGTCAACGGACAGTTCATGCTGTTTTTTGACCATAAAGAGGATGAGAATGACATCACGGAAGACCGTTTCCCGGAAATCAACGGATTCGAGAATTTCAACAAGAATTACAAACTGCGCTATGTCCACGGAATCAAGAACCTCAAAGAGAAAATCTTCATCTTCGAGGAAGGTCTTTCGGACATTGCCGTTGAAATGATCAAATATTTTCTCAGGAATCAGGTCATAGCCCTCCAGGATACACCCGCTGACTATTTCATCGGAAAAGATATCTATTTCACGAATATGAGCAGTGATGGAGAGACACTGGTTTTCGCCGTGATTGACAACGATGGGAAACTGGCCGCACATTTCGGCATCAGTATGGATGTGTACGAACAGTGCCTGCAGAAAATTGTCATTGACGAACACTTCAAAGAAGAAGGCAACTTCATCAAGAATGTATGCCACGATTGGATTGACGCCAAACTTAAAAGCTGATTATCCGGACAATCTTGATTAAATAACGGATTATTGAATATTTATACACCGAATACAGAATGAAACGACTGGAGAATAAAACCGCGCTTATCACGGGTGCGGCAAGGGGAATAGGCAAAGCCATCGCACTGAAATTCGCTTCCGAAGGAGCCGATATAGCCTTTACCGATTTGCAGGAAGACGAAGTGTTCCAACAGACAATCAATGAGATTAAAGAGTGGGGCGTCAAAGTGAAAGCATACGTTTCCGATGCCTCGGATTTCGAGTCGGCGCATTCTGTTGTCAAAGCCGTCATGGAAGATTTCGGACGCATTGACATTCTGGTCAACAACGCCGGCATCACCCGTGACGGTCTGATGCTCCGTATGAGCGAACAGCAATGGGACAGCGTCCTCACAGTCAATCTCAAGTCGGCTTTCAATTTCAGCCATGCCGTCCTGCCGGTAATGACCCGACAGCGTCAGGGAAGCATCATCAATATGTCTTCGGTGGTCGGAATCGGTGGAAACGCCGGGCAATGCAATTATTCCGCCTCCAAGGCCGGCTTGATCGGTCTGGCCAAATCCATCGCTAAAGAGATGGGGCCGCGCGGCATCCGGGCCAACGCCATCGCCCCGGGCTTCATCATTTCCGATATGACCGCCAAATTGAGCGAGGAGACCCGCAACGAATGGGTCAAACAGATTCCCCTCAGACGCGGCGGCACACCCGAAGACATCGCCGACCTCGCCCTCTTCCTTGCCTCCGACGAATCGTCCTACATCACCGGACAGGTCATCCGCATCGATGGCGGTATGTAAGGTGAGGGCCTGTCATTTCTGCCCCGCCTCCATCACTGTGCGATGAACTCGTCTTTGAAGTTGACCAGGTAGAGCTTTGAGGTGGAACGGGTGACGGCCGTATATAGCCAGCGGAAATACTCCAGACCCATCATATCTTCCGTTACATAGCCCTGATCGAGAAAAATATGCTTCCACTGACCGCCTTGTGATTTGTGGCAGGTCATCGCATAGCCGTACTTTACCTGCAAGGCATTGAACCAAGGGTCTTTCTTGAGTGCTTCATACAATTCCTTGCGGTTGCGGCAATCGGCATAATCCTCCAAAACGGCATGATAGAGTCTATCCTGCGACTCTTTGTCCAATGACGGAGCTTCTGCCGTCAGACTGTCGAGCAAGACACGGACATCCATCTCATAATCCATTTCCGGAAAACGGACGCTGAGGTCGGCGAAACGGAAACCGTACATCTCCATCGTCTTACGCACACGCAACACCTCCATCAGATCTCCGTTGGCGATAAAGGGTATTTCTTTGTATTCCTGCGACCAGAAATAATTGTTTTTGGCCACCAGCAGCAAATCTCCCGACGACAGTTCTTCTTCTTTGTTGAGGATGCGCGAGCGGATGCCCAGATTATACATCACCGCCCGCTTATTGGAACGGCAAATCACCTTGCATTCTTCCATTCCGGATTCCTGATACGCCCGCTGGACAGTTTCCACAAAATCCTCTCCCATCAGACGGACCACTTCCTCACCGTCCACCTGCAGTTGGGGCAACTCGTCCACCTGGTCGGCGGCTATACGCAGCCGGAGCCGGGTCGCATTATCAAGCAACTGAGATCCATGAGTTTGACGGACCACTTCTTTGAGCTCATATTCAGCTACTTCCATTCCGTATGAACGCAGCAGCTCAGGGTCGAGCGCCGGCGAAATATCTTTTCCCACCGGAGGAAGCTGCGCCGTATCTCCCATCAGCACCAGCTTGCACTGATTTCCATTATATATATAACGCAGCATATCTTCCAACAGACGGCCGCTGCCGAACACCGCCTGATCCTCTAAACTGTCCGAAATCATGGAGGCTTCGTCCACAAAGAACAAAGCGTGGCTCAAGCGGTTATCACCCAATGAAAAACCATTGTTACTGCCATCCACCACCTTTTGGCGATAAATTTTCTTATGGATAGTCGTAGCCGGATGACGGCTGTAGGCAGAAAAGACCTTGGCGGCCCTCCCCGTCGGCGCCATCAACACGGAAGGAAACTGCACAGAATCGAGATAACGGATAAGAGCCGATATCAGAGAAGTTTTTCCCGTACCGGCATAACCTCTCAGCATAAAGACCGATTGAGCGCTACGGTCCATCAGGAAAGTCAACAGACAATCCAAGGCCTCCGACTGGTCGTGCGTAGGAGTATAACCGAACAATGCCAAGACTTTAGCTCTTATTTCCTCAAAAATCAGCATTCGTAGAAAAATTTGCGCATTAAAAATAGCGATATTCAAATTGTTGTGCTAATTTTGTACGTTTGTTTTTAGATTCCTTAAGAATATTCAGTAATAATCTCATAATTAAGTACACTTATGAAAATCTTCTTCCGTACTCTGTTGTTGATTGCCATTGCTTTGATGGCTTATCTCTGCTACGACAGTATCATGCGTCCGATTCGCTTCGACAAAGAGAAAACGATTCGAGACAACGCTGTCATTCAACGACTTATAGATATCCGCACGGCTCAAGTCGCTTTCAAAAACGCCAACGGAATATATGCCAACGATTTTGACACGCTCATCAGTTTCGTGAAACACGGACAGATTCCTTTCGTCTTGAAGGAAGGAACCCTGACCGATCAGCAGCTGGAAGATGGTTTGACCGAGGAAGAAGCCGCCAGAATTGTGGCAAGCGGCAATGCCAAAGAAATCGCAAAATGGGGTCTCGAAGGTTTCCGTCGTGAGACTACATTGGTCAATGTGCTTGACACCATTTTTGGAGCCAGCTATCCCATCGATTCTTTGCGTTACGTTCCGTTCGCACAGCACAACGAAGAATTTGAGCTTCAGGCCGGAGATGTTTCCACAGGTGCTTCAGGTCTGTTCGTACGTGTATTCCAGGCCAACACCCCCATGGAGACCTACCTTGTCGGAATGGACAAACAGGAAGTGCTCAACTTGAGACTTACCGCCGAGAAACTGGGCAAATATCCCGGTCTGATGGTAGGCAACATCTTCGAAGCCAACAACAACGCCGGCAACTGGGAATAAGCAGCGACGGTAGTCAATCATAAAAGCGAGCTGCTCATACGGGCAGCTCCTTTTGTTTGAACCATCTTGGCCTTCCGATGCAATTCATTCATTTGCTATATGACCGACAGGGATTCCGGGCACTGAACCACCCGGAAAAATGCTTCTCGACCGAAGCCTTCCGCCGCGACTGCCAGAGCCGTCAGTTATGCGGAAGGAAAGATCTCATGCTACGCGTCATCCTGCACACCGATCGTTTTATGATTTTGCCGAGGCAGGCCTCCTCCCATGATTTTTTTCAGCTGCATTTCCCTCAAAGCAGCCATATTACAGCCTTGCCTCTTGGAGACGGGCTTCAGAACATCGTCTTTGAAAGCGATCCGGCATTGCAGGAACTTGCGGAAACGCACTTCCCCGTCCACAGTCTCTTGCCCGACAGTCTTCTGTTTGCCCGCTATGCGATGCGGAACGGCGGAAACGGCCTGTCCTTATTGGCATATCACCGACCGGATCAGCTGCAACTGTTTGTCGTGGAAGACCGAAAGCTGATTTTCGCCAACGGATTCACTATCAAAGACATCGAAGAAGCGCGTTATTTCATCATGGCGGTCCGCCAGCAATTCTCCATAGAAAGCGTCTGCCATTTTTGTCAGGATTACGGAAGCGAAGGAGAAGTTCTGGCTCTTTGTGATTACTTAGGCTCATACTTCAGACAGGTCAGTCAACACAAGCTATGTGACGAAAACGCTCTTCCTTTCATAGAAAACATCTCCGACATTCAAATATAACCCATGCGCATCATCAGCGGAACATTCAAAGGAAGACGCTTCCAATTGCCCGACAATCTGCAAGCACGTCCGACGACCGACTTTGCCAAAGAAAGTCTTTTCAACATCCTGACCAACATAACCGATATCGAAGGAAGTCAGGTCTTGGATCTGTTCTCCGGAACCGGCAGTATCGGATTGGAATTTGTTTCCAGAGGTGCTTCACAAGTCACTTGCGTGGAACAGTATCTTCCGCATGTGCGTTTTATCCGCAGCGTGGCCGAAAAACTGAAAATCAACAATCTGCTTTTAATCAAAGGAGATGCCTATCAGTTCATCCGGAAATGCGGACGGAAATTTGACATCATTTTTGCCGATGCTCCTTATGCGGATGAGAAGTTGCCCACCATTCCCGATGAAATCTTCCAGGCAGAGCTGCTCAACCCCGATGGGATATTGGTGGTGGAACATTCGAAGGCCAACGACTTCAGCTCACTTCCTCATTTTCTCGAAATGAGAGAATATGGAAGTGTCCATTTCAGTTTTTTCCGGATGTGAGATGAAAATGGAAAGACAATGCATCAGCTGCTGCGATGACGGGCTTTTCTCAAGAAAGCTGACAGAAATTGTGTCACGCTATCCCCGGAATCAGGTTTTTCTTCTCTGTGATACAAACAGCCGAAAGTGCTGCCTCGATCTTCTTCCGCTTGACACATACCGGCTCCCTGTTCTGGAAATCCCGGCCGGAGAGAGCTCCAAATCCTTGGAATCGCTTCAGCATATCTGGAGTTTCCTTTTGAACCACAACGCTTCACGATCCTCTCTTCTGCTCAATCTCGGTGGCGGAATGATATGCGACCTGGGAGGCTTTGCTGCTTCCATTTTCATGCGGGGGATGGACTTTGTCCACCTTCCCACCACGTTGCTGGCTATGGTGGATGCCTCTCTCGGTGGAAAAAACGGCATTGATTTTGAAGGTCTGAAAAACGTCATCGGCTGCATCAACCTGCCGAAAGAAACCCTGATCTGGCCGAAATTCCTCCTTACGCTTTCCGACAGAGAAAAACTATCCGGCTATGCGGAAATGATGAAACATGCTTTGCTTGACAGCCAATCCGCCTGGGAACGCATTTCCGCTTTCGATCCCTCCTCCACCTGGGAAGAGGCTATGATGCCCGACCTGTTGCAGGAATCCTCAAGCATCAAATGCAGGTTCGTACAAAACGACCTTCACGATTATGGTCAGCGTCAGGCATTGAATTTCGGACATACCGTAGGACATGCCCTGGAAAGCCTTTCCATCAGCCAGCCGGCCTATGGCAATGAACAGCCTTTGCCACATGGCTATGCCGTGGCTTATGGAATAATCTGCGAATTGTATCTTTCCACCAAAACCGCAGGTTTCCCACGTGAACATCTGATGCAGGTCTTGTACCACATCAAAGAACGCTATCCATCCTATTCCATATCATGTAAGGACTATCCGCTTCTGCTGGAGGAGATGAGACACGACAAGAAAAACGGCGGCTCCTCTATCCGGATGACTCTTCTTTCAGATTTCGGCCAAATCCACACGGGGCAGGAACCCGGAGAAAAACTCATAGAGGAAAGCCTGGATTTCTTTCAGGAATTCATGAGCTAGGGAATAATGAAAAATAAAAACAAGGGCCGAAGCTGAACTTCGACCCTTCTGTTGTCGGGATGACTAGATTCGAACTAGCGACCCCACGCCCCCCAGACGCGTACTCTAAACCGGACTGAGCTACATCCCGAAAACGGCTGCAAATATAGGGCATCTTTTACAATCTACAAAACAAAATCGGATATTATTCACAACTTCTTATTATCTTCGCAGAGATATATGACCGAAGCATGGACGAAAACCTTCCTTCCCTTCTCGATGAATTCCAAGCCATACACTTGGATGAAATGAATGCAGTCAAGCTGATGAACCGGATTGATCGCAAATACGTCACATCCATACAAGTTCTCCCCAAGCTTCTGAAAGAGATGAAAGAGTGGTTCCGGGTGCAGGAGACCGACGGCAAACGAATCAGTTCCTATCACACCACCTACCTTGATACTGAAGACTATGCGATGTATCTCGCACATCACAACAGCCGTCTCAACCGTCAGAAAATCCGCGTGAGAGAATATGAGAACACCCACGATCTGTTCCTGGAAATCAAGCGGAAGAACAACCATGGCAGGACACGGAAAAAGAGAATCGCACTGAGCAGCATGCCTGAACTCAACAGCACCGAAGCTCCACATTTCCGCGAGGAAGGTTTCGGGACTTTTTGGGCGAAATATGCCGACTATGCCGAGAGCGAGCTTCGCGCCCATCTTGAAAACAGATTTCAACGCATCACTTTAGTCAATCTGAATCAGACAGAAAGAGTCACCCTGGATTTTGGCCTCAACTTCCACAACCTGAGGACCGGCCTCAGTGCGGCTATGGAAGGACTCGTTGTCATCGAGGTCAAACAGGACGGAAACGCCGAATCATCCGCCAAAGAAATATTGTCCAAATTCCGAATACGTCCAAGAGGTTTCAGCAAATACTGCATCGGTGCCGTTTTGACCAATCCCGATTTGAAACGTCATCGTTTTATGCCGAAAATCCGCAGAATTCAAAAGATTATTCATAACTTGCCGGAGAATTCATCCGGAACCCATTAACCCGACACATTAAATGATTCAATCTGAAGAACTTCTATACGCAGCCGAAGAACTTGCCGCCGATTCCGCCGCCAGCGGCAATGTCTGGTTCAATGCCGGCGATCTTTGGGAACTGCTCATCCGGTTTTCTTTCAACCTGTTGGTTGTCTGGATATTGATACATTTCTTATATTATAGGAAAAGCAGGAGAATCGATTATTATTTCACCTTTATACTGATCAGCGTCAGTATGTTTTTCCTCATTTACCTTTTGGGCAGCATCAAACTGAAAATCGGCTTCGCCTTGGGCGTGTTTGCTATTTTCGGCATCATCCGATATCGGACAGAATCTGTGCCCATCCGAGAAATGACTTACCTGTTCACCATCACGGCCATCTCGGTCATCAATGCCTTGTCGGTGCAGATCAGCGTCACGCAAATGGTGGCCACCAGTCTCCTTTTCATATTTGTGACCTGGATTATGGAGAACATACGGTGGAAACGTCATCTCAACTGCAAATTGATATTATACGACAAAATCAAATTGATCAAGCCGGAGAACCGCGAAGAATTGATGAATGATCTGAAGGCTCGCACCGGACTCGATATTTACAAAGTGGAAGTCGGTCATATTGATTTCCTTAAAGATGCCGCATACTTGAAAATCTATTACGAATGCGAGGAAGAGGGTGTCAATTCCATGGATGCCATGACCAAATTTCCAAAATGGAAAGAAACAGAGGATTGAGTTCCAAATTATTGTCGTATCTTTGCCGCGATTAGGGGCATTAGCTCAGTTGGTAGAGCGCTAGGTT
>JAZRWU010000306.1:0-4553 GCA_045599885.1 Bacteroidales bacterium
ATTGGATGTTGCGGTTGTCGTTGCGCGTGCGCTGGGCGCCCAGATCGATTTTCAGACCCGGCCAAAGTTCCACGGTCGATTTGAAACGGAGGTCGCGGCTGCCGGCCAAGACTGCGGGAGACACCACGGAATCGTTCATCACCAGCCAGTGGCGGTCGATGGCATGATCCAGATAATGCTCATCATAAAAACCGGTGGCGAAATCCCAACCCGGAGCATGTCCGAATTGTTCTGTCTGGAAGAACAGGCCGCTTTCGGGACGGAAACCGGGCAGAGTGAAATTGTCGGTCTGATGATAGGTCATCGAAAGGTCGCGTACGGACATCAGGATGCGGGCGGCGGCCTGTGCGGCGACATACCACGGTTCGTTTTCGTTGGAGGTAGCTTCCTGGATTCTCACCTTGACCGTCATTGTGTCTTTGACTTTCAAGGCTATGGTCTGGTCATCCAGGATTTTGACTTTGACCTTGGCCTTATGGCCCAATGAATCCACTACGGTCACATCCACTTTGGACGTACGCAATTTGTGCGTCATCATATTGACTGAATCCGGCACCAGCATCATCTCGCGTTCGGCGCTGCGGGCCATTTTGTTGGCGGTGATGCGGGATGTGGCCGGTTTCCTCGAAGAAGAGGCGGCAAAACGCTTGTTGGCGCCTGCCAGGAAATCCGATTTGTTGTATAGAGTCTCCAGACGCAACTGAGGGTCGATGGAGAAAGAACGCTGGTCGCCGATGGTGTTGCCCACTTCCATATCCTGTACGACGGCGCTGCGGTCCCAACGGTAGGTTGAGGTGTATTGCAGGTTGGTGCTCACAAAATCGAGCAGAGGAATGTTGCTGAAAGGAACCGACCAAGTATAGTTGATAGTCTGCTGATATTCCATCGGGGTGCCGAAGGAGCGCAGACTCTGCATCACGGTATCTTTCCAGAGCTCGTACTCTTCCGGGAACAATTTACGGTTGACGGGCGAATCGGTGGTTTCCTCGATGCGTGAGCTGTTGTTGGTGGAAAAACTCAGCTTCATGTTGGGAGTGAGGTTCCAGTTGAGTGAGAAGTCCGTATCCCAAAGGAAGTTCTTGCTGAATGTCAAAGGTAAGGCTATCGCGGCGGCCGGATCGGTCAGATTGCGGTTCTGCAACTCGTAATAATAGCGGGTCAGTCCGGTGTTGAACGAGATGGAATTGGGGAAATAGGTGAGACTGAAATCTTTCAAGGTCTTCATCCAAGGAGAATTGAGCCATTCACGCTGGCTGCGGGCGAAGGGCTCGAAAGCGGCGAAGGGCGAACTGTAGGCATAATTGAGCGCTCCTCGGAAATTGCGGGTAATCTCGTATTCGGTCGAGGCATCGCGTTCCATGCTCTCGCTGAAACTGTAGGAGGCGCTCAGATTGGCCGGGTCGATGGGCAGCGGAGTCTTGCTGCGGATATTGAGCCTGAGGTTGGAAATGGAGAAACTCCGGTAATCCTTCAGGGCCTGACTGTAGTTGCGGATGGAATCGCGTTCGGCTTTGCTTTGGGCCTGAGCCAGCACATCCTTGAGCAGAAGGTCTTCGTTGAGCGGATCGTATTTCGGCGTATTGGTCTGGCGCGAAAGCGAATAATAGACCGGGAAATTGAGGACGTCGGGTTTGGGCCAGAGTTTGCCGAGATCGAAACTCATGGCCAGATTGGTGAGGCTGTAATTGTCGAGACGGCGCTGCGACAGACGCTGCTCTATGCCGCCGAAACCATCGGTCTCGTAATGGCTCGACAGGTTGATGTTGCCCAAATCGGAGAGCGCCAGCGAGGCATTGGCCATGGCCGCCCAACCGCCTTTGTTGTTGAAACCTTTGAGCCTCAATTCATTTGCCCATATTTCGAGCGACTTGACCGTCTTTCCGTTATTGCGGACACCGATAAGAATGGTCTTGATTTCCGATAAGGATGGATTACCCTTGATGCTGGCCTTGTTTTTCTCATGTTCCGGATCGTAGATGGAATATACCTGATTGTAATTGCCTTTGGCATAAAGATTCCTTTCGTTCTTGAGCCGGGTGAGCAGGTCGAGCTGGAGATCCATGAAGTTTTCGTCCGGCCAGACGGAATGCACGTTGTTGACGAAATGAGGAGATATTTTCAAAGGAATCTCGTATTCGTAATAATTGTTCTGATGGTCGGCACCCATACGGATGAAAACCGTCATCTCGTAATCGGCCGGTGCTTCCGTGTCCTCAGTCAAAGCCTCTCCGTGGACAAACATCTGCAAGCGGTCGTATTGCCGGAAATCGATACGGGTGTTCTTGTAAACGGCTTTGGCATCTCCGGGAGACAGATCGAGCACTTTGAGCGCCAGGGACTGTTCGTTTTCCTCATAGACACCCGGCTGGCTGGGGTCGCCTTCCCGTTCCACGCCCGGAGGCAGCATATAATGTATCGGCTCACGCGAGGAATTTTCTTCCAAATCGACGGTGGAGACCTGAATGACGGCTTTGGAAGCGGCCGTTCCGGGCAATGCCAGATCTTTGGTGTACATCCGCCAGTCGCCGCGCACCAGATCGAAAGAAGCGAGACGCACCACTACACTGTCCTCAAATCCGGTCATATACATACGGATGAAGCGGATGTTGGTGAATCCGTTGATGCTGCCTACCTTTTTCTCATATTCCTTGACGGGAATCTTGAACTGATACCAGGAGACTTCCTCGGTCTTGCCGTTCTTGAGTTTGACTTGTGCCTTGCGCACATCGTTGATGTAATTGCGGCCACTCACCATATCTTCGGGCCGCAAGGAGACTCTGTACTGGTAATAACGTTCGCTCTCACTCAAAGTGAAATCCTCGTTGATGTCTTCGATGTCGGGGAAAGTCGTGGCGGCTGTCTCGTAACTCTCCTCCGTGTCTTCCCGGGCTTGTGAATTGCCGTCGGGACCATTGTAGTAGCGGTAACGGTCGAGTATGGAAGTATGCTGACGGTCAAAATCCGTGCCCCGGTAATAATGGAAATTGTCGCCGGCCGGGTCGTTGAGCGGCGAGAAAGGATCGTTGCGCAGCCGTTCGGCGGCGGCAGGCGTGAGTTTCCGGCTGACTTTTTCCACATAATCGGCGAAGAAGGATTTTTCCTCTTCATCCGTCAGACCGTCGAAACCGACGTCCTGAATGCGCCGGACCCCTTCGGTATTGTCGAAGGCGTAGACGTTGACACTCTTGTTGGATACCTTGCCCCAGCGGGTATAGGCAATGACGGTGGTGTCTCCATCGGTGGGCAAGCCGTTCTCAAATGACTTTTTGCCGTCTTTTAGGATATCTTCCGAGATATCGCCGAGATTGAAGTACATATCTCCTCCCCTATGTGTGGAAGTGCTGTCATAGACAAAGGGATCCATCATCCAGAATTCGATGTATTCCACATTGTTCGCCTCAAAATTGGTCAGATTCGACTCGATTTTGCGCGTCATGCCGCCCCAGCGCTGCTCCGGCCTCGTCAGCGTTCCGTCCGGATTCAGACCGTCGGTGTCAAAGTTGTATGGACCGCGTTGGTAGGGATAGAACACCAGGTTCATGATGGAAAGCAGCCCCGTCTGGTTGTACAGGATGTCTTTGTCGGGATAGATTTCCTTCTGATTGACAGCACGGACATAATGATTGGAAAGCTGTTCGTTGTCGTTGCGGATATGGTCCGGTGTCTGGCTGCGGCTTTGGGTGAAAATGGCATCGACGAAATACCAGCAGAACAAGGCCCGGTTGTAGCCGTATCGCAGGTCGTTGTTGAGCGAGGCTTCGGGGAATTTTCCGGCAGGATCGTAAGGCGTGCTGGCCAGATGCCATTGAGTCACGTCGCGCAGGCTGATGCTTTTCTTGGCCGATTCGAAATCATCGACATAGACGGTGCCGTCAATCTGTTTGTTCTCACCGGGCACCAATTGGGCGAATTCGGCCCTGACATTGAGTTTGGAAGGCTCCGTGGCGTGTATCAGCGGCAGTTTGTCTATCAGTTTGGTCAATCCCTGCGATTCGACGTCGAAAGCGGTATGCAGTCCCCAGATGGTGTTGTTGAGCGGCTCGGTGTTCATATCGACTTTGTTGGTCAAGGGCCGTTCCGACAGATGCATCATCGTACCGCCCAAATTGAAATGGTCGCTGAAAGCATAGTCGAGCGCCACGCCCGTAAAAGTCTTGCGGACCATATTGTAAACCCCCTGATCCTCACATGTGGCGTTGATGGTCTGTCCCGAGGCGAGGATGTCCTGATTGGTGACGGTCACGATGCCCGAGATATAATCAACCATATAATCCACGTTCTCGGTCAGCACCCGCCCTCCGGCCGTCACTTTGACCGAACCCCGCGCCACGTTCATCGCACCGAGATATATCTCTGCCGCATTGGCCGCCTGATACTCACCTTCGATACGGAATTTGTTCTTTTCGGACAATTCCTGAGCCACCACCAGCGTGGAGTCGTACAGCTCCTGAAAAACATAACGGTCGGCCATCGCTTCGTCTCCGATCTGCCGGCGCAGATGAGAACCGAAAGGCTCCACGACCGGAAAGATAATCCGTCCGCTGGAGGAAACG
>JAZRWU010000307.1:0-10391 GCA_045599885.1 Bacteroidales bacterium
CGGATAGCGGGCTATTCGAAGAGGAAAAGGGGGAAAAGACACCGGGAAGACAGGAAAAGCGCATCGAAATGAGTTTGAATAGCTTAATAATATTTTCATTGAAAGAAATTTAAACAGCTTCTAAGAATTATAAAACATAAAGACAATGAAACAGATTGAAGATTTGATACAGGTTTCCCGGTTTTATGGTAAAGACAGCCGTTTTGTCATTGCCGGTGGAGGAAATACTTCTTATAAGAATGCCGAAAAACTTTGGGTGAAAGCCTCCGGTTCGGCTTTGGCTACTATTACGGAAGATGGTTTCGCCGTGCTCGACCGTGCAAAATTGCAGGTGCTTTCCGACCGTGAATACAGCAGAAATACCGCTGAACGTGAGGAACAGGTCAAGAACGACTTGGCGGCTGCCTGTCTGACCAGCGGCAAACGTCCGTCAGTGGAGACTTCGATGCATAATGTCATCAATTATGCTTTTGTGGTCCATCTTCATCCTACTGCTGTCAACGCACTGATGTGTTCTCAGAAGGCCGAGGACGATTTGAAAAAACTCTTTGGCGAGAAGGTGGTTTATATCCCATACACCGATCCGGGATATACTCTTTTCAAAAAAGTGGAGAACGCCATCAAGGCATATCGGACTTCCTATAATGAAGAACCTTCGGTCATCTGGTTGCAGAATCACGGCATTTTCGTGGCGGCCGACAGCATTGAGGAAATCAAGGCCAAATACGATGAGATTCTTTCGAAATTGGATTCCACGCCCGAAATCGAAGCACGTGAGACTTGTTCCTGCACCGAGCAGGTATTGCCCGCTATCCGTATGATGCTTTGCAATGAGGCTATCCGTCTGGCCGGTCAGGAATACCAGGGTATCCGTAATCCATATAGCGGAAGCAATCTGAAAGTGCTCAAGGTCCGTAAGAACAGTCTGATCAAGTCATATTACGACAGCCCCGAGGCATACGCCAAAATCAGCCGTCCATTCACTCCCGACGGTATCGTTTATTGCAAGTCGAATTATATTTATCTGGATGCAGAAGAAGCGGAAGGCAAAATCGCCCAGGCGGCAGAGGCCATCCCGGCTTTCACATCCAAGTTCGGATATCTTCCCAAAGTCCTGGTGATTAAAGGAATCGGTATTGTGGCAGTAGGTGACAACGCTGCTCAATGCGATACTATTCTGGATGTGTATGAAGATGCTGTCAAGATTGCGGCTCTGTCCGAAAAATTCGGCGGACCTCATCCTATGACTCAAACCCAGATTGATTTCATTGACAATTGGGAAGTGGAGAATTACCGTCGTAAGGTGGCTGCCGGTGGTGCTTCGGGACGTGCCGAAAACAAGACCATCATTGTGACGGGTGCCGCTCAGGGTTTTGGAGAAGGCATTGCCCGTTGTCTTTTGCTGGAAGGTGCCAATATCGTCGTCGCCGATCTCAATGAGACCGTCGGTCAGGCTACTGTTGAGCGTTTCAATACCATGGTCAAGAGCAACCGTGCCATTTTTGTCAAGACCAATGTCAGCGAGATTCCTTCTATTGAGAATCTGGTTCATGAAACGGTTTGCCAATTCGGAGCGGTGGATGCGTTCATCAGCAATGCCGGAGTTTTGCGTGCCGGAGGCTTGCAGGAGATGACGCCCGAAAACTTCGATTTTGTCACCAAAATCAATTATTACGCCTATTTCTATTGCTCGAAAGTGGTCAGCCGCGTGATGAGACTTCAGACCCGGTATGCTTCGGAAGCTTATTATGCCGATATCATCCAAGTCAATTCCAAATCGGGTCTCCGTGGTTCCAAGGCCAATTTCGCCTATGCCGGCGGAAAGTTCGGCGGTGTGGGTCTGACTCAGTCCTTTGCTTTGGAACTGGCTCCTTTCCGCGTGAAAGTCAACAGTATATGTCCGGGTAACTTCTATGACGGCCCCCTGTGGAGCAATCCTGAGAACGGTCTGTTCATTCAATATCTGAAAGCCGGAAAAGTACCTGGCGCCAAGACGGTAGCCGATGTCAAGGAATTTTATCTGGCACAGGTCCCGATGCGTAAAGGCTGCGCTCCCGAGGACGTCTGCAAAGGTGCCTTGTATTTGATGGAACAGAATGGTGAAACCGGTCAGGCTTTGCCTATCACGGGCGGTCAGGTAATGTTGAATTAAGCTATATTTTCACATGACGGCACCATTGACGGCAGATTACCTGTTTGAATCAAGCTGGGAGGTTTGCAACCGGGTGGGAGGAATTTACACCGTTCTTTCGACACATGCCAAGGAAATGACATTGGCATATCAGGACAGACTCTGCTTTATCGGTCCTGATATCAAAACAGTCTATTCTCCATCGTTGCGGGAAAAACTGTTCTCGGAAGAAGCGACCTCTTTGGATGACTGGCGGGAGGTGGCCCATTCGTGCGATGGCCTGAATATCCGGACTGGTCGATGGAACATCCCGGGGCGTCCATTGGCTGTTTTAGTCGATTTCCGACCCTATTACGCTGACGAAAACCGGATATACGGGGATTTTTGGAATTGGTATGGCGTGGATTCCCTGCACGGAAACGGTGATTATCCGGAAGCTTGTATGTTTGCATACGCATGCGGAGAAGTCATCGCCAGCCGTTACCGTTATCTGAAAAGTCACAGTGAGGCTCCCATTCAGGCGGTGGCTCATTTCCACGAATGGACTACGGGCTTGGGTTTGCTGTATTGCAAACATCATTTGCCCGAGGTGGCTACTGTCTTCACCACACATGCCACTTCCATCGGACGTTCCATTTGCGGAAACGGCAAATTGCTGTATGCCTATATGGATGGATATCATGGAGATCAGATGGCGGATGAGCTCAGTATGCAGTCCAAGCATTCCTTGGAAAAAGCGGCGGCCCGTGAAGCGGATTGCTTTACGACTGTGAGCGGCATCACGTCGCGAGAATGTGAGCAGTTGCTTGAACGCAAGCCCGACATCGTCACACCGAACGGCTTTGAGGACGGCTTTGTCCTTTCATCTGTGAAAGCGGCCAGAATGCGTGTCCTGTCACGCCGCAAGCTTCTTGATGTGGCATCTTCTGTCCTTGGCTATATGGTTCCTGCCGACAGTCTGTTGATAGCGACGGCCGGCCGTTATGAGTTCCGCAACAAAGGCCTGGATGTTTTTATTGAATCCCTTCATCATTTGAGTCAGGATGACCGCTTGCAACGCACGGTCATAGCCTATATTCTGGTGCCCGGTGACGTGAGCGCCCCCCGTCAGGAAGTGTTTGACAATCTCAACCGGATTGACAATGTCCGGGAATGGCCCTCGGAAAGTCTTCCCTCGCTTCATTCGGTCTATCATCCTTATAACACGCATTGGTTGAACCATATCGAAGATGACCGCATCCTCAATTCCATCAAGTACTGGGGATTCGGCAACCGTTCCGAAGAAAAGGTGAAGGTGATTTTTGTGCCATGCTATCTTCATGGATATGACGGAATCTTCAATATGGCTTATTATGATTTGCTTCAGGGTTTCGATTTGACGGCTTTCCTGTCATATTATGAACCATGGGGCTATACTCCGCTTGAAAGCATAGCTTTCTCCGTCCCGACATTGACCACTTCTCTGTCGGGATTCGGAGCCTGGTATCTGGAATCGGGTCATGCAAGGAACACCATTGACGGTGGAGTAGCGGTGATTGAACGCAACGACGGTAATTACGCAGAAGTGGTGAAAGAGGCTTCTGAAACCATGCTGCGTTTCTCTTCCTTGAGCGAAGACGACCGTAAAGTGCTGGCACGTAATGCCCGCAAAGTCTCCAAAAAAGCATTGTGGCATGAATTTATCAAGTATTACAAAGAGGCATATCGTTTGGCGTCCGTCCAGGCTTCTCTTCGTAGACAGAACGACAGTAAAAAGTAGTATATTCCCTGCGGTGGCTGCCGCATCAAAAAAAGAAAAATGAAAACAAAGTATTGTTCAAATCAACCTCAATGGAGCGCGGTTTCTGTCCGGCCCTCATTGCCCGCCGGTCTGGATAAAATGCAGGAAATCGCATATAATTTCTGGTGGACCTGGAATTATGAAGTGACCGATATGTTTCGTGAGATCAATCCTTCACTTTGGAACAAATGCGGTGGGAATCCTGTTATTTTCATTGAGAAACTTACGTATGAGCAGTTGGAGACCATTGCTTCGAATGAGGCTTTTTTGAGACAGCTCGACAGCGTTTACAATAAGTACAAGGCATATATGAGTGTGCCTGCCGATGAGAGCAAACCCAGTATCGCCTATTTCAGTATGGAATATGGTATTTCCGAGGTCTTGAAGATTTATTCGGGCGGTCTGGGCATTCTGGCTGGAGATTATCTGAAGGAGGCATCCGACTGCAATGTGGATATGACTGCCGTCGGTTTTCTGTATCGTCAGGGATATTTCACCCAAGGATTGACGCTGGACGGTCAGCAGATTGCCATATATGAGTCGCAGAATTTCAATGCCCTTCCTCTCCGTCAGGTCAAGAATGAGGACGATACTCCTTTTGTCCTGAATGTCGATTTCCCGGGATATACGGTACATTGCTATGTCTGGTTGGCACAAGTCGGACGTATCAGACTTTATCTTATGGATACGGACAATGCTTTGAACAGCGAATACGACCGTCAGATCACCGCCCAGCTCTACGGCGGAGATTGGGAGAACCGTATGAAACAGGAGTATCTGCTCGGCATCGGTGGTATTCAGTTGCTTAAGGCTTTGGGAATCAAGAAGGATGTTTATCATTGCAACGAAGGTCATGCCGCATTGATCAATGCAGAGCGTATGGTAGAATTGATATCTGAAAACGGACTCAGTTTCGATGAGGCTATGGAAATTGTCCGTGCGTCTTCTCTCTACACTTGTCATACTCCCGTTCCTGCCGGCCACGACCGTTTCGATGAGGGACTTTTCCACAAATATATGAATCAGTTCCCCGAAAAACTGGGTATCTCCTGGACGGAACTGATGGATCTCGGACGTGAGAATCCCGGTGATGCCGGCGAGAAGTTTTCTATGAGTGTTTTCGCCTGCAACTGCTGTCAGGAAGTCAATGGTGTCAGTTGGTTGCATGGCGAGGTCTCCAAGAAGATGTTCGCTCCCATCTGGAAAGGATATTTCCCCGAAGAGAATCATGTCGGCTATGTGACCAACGGTGTCCATATGCCTACTTGGGCCGCACCGGAGTGGCGTCGTCTGTACGAAAAAACATTTGGACCCGCATGGATGTCCGACCAGTCCAATCTGAACTATTGGCGTAATATTTATGCGGTTCCCGACGAGGATATCTGGAATACCCGTCAATCACTTAAGAAACAGTTGATTGATTATATCCGTGAGAATTATCGTATCAGCTGGCTCAAGAATCAGGGCGATCCATCGCGTATCGTGTCCATTCTTGAGAAAATCAACCCCAATGCCCTGATTGTCGGTTTTGGACGCCGTTTCGCCACCTATAAACGGGCTCATCTGTTGTTTACCGATTTGGAGCGTCTGTCCAAGATAGTCAACAATCCCCAATATCCGGTTCAGTTTGTCTTTACCGGCAAAGCTCATCCCGCCGATGGTGGAGGTCAAGGACTGATCAAACGTATTGTGGAAATTTCACGTATGCCCGAATTCCAAGGCAAGGTGATTTTCCTGGAGAATTACGATATCGCACTTGCCAAGAGATTGATTTCCGGTGTGGATATCTGGCTTAACACGCCGACCCGTCCTTTGGAAGCTTCCGGTACCTCGGGACAGAAAGCAGAGATGAACGGCGTCCTGAATTTCTCTGTTTTGGATGGTTGGTGGCTGGAAGGCTACAAAAAAGGAGCCGGTTGGGCTTTGACCGAAAAACGCACCTACCAGAATCAGGCTTATCAGGATCAGTTGGATGCGGCTACGATCTATTCAATGCTGGAGAACGAAATCATTCCATTGTATTATGCCAAGAACAGCAAGGGCTATTCTCCTGAATGGGTGATGTATATTAAGAATTCTATTGCCCAGATCGCTCCGAACTTCACGACCAAGCGGATGATGGACGATTATTTTGACCGTTTCTACAATAAACTGGCTAAACGTTCAAATTATCTTCAGGCAGACAATTTTGCCAAAGCCCGCGAGGTTTCCGCTTGGAAGAAAAATATCGCTGAGGTTTGGGATAAGATTCAAGTGGAGGAAGTCAATGTCCCCGATGCGCTTGAATTGCACAATGCCCAAGTCGGTGATGAATATGTGTTCGCCGTGACGCTCAATGTGGCTGAGGCTGGTATCAATTCGGGTGTCGGCGTGGATTTGGTCGTCAAGATTCTGATGATGGACGGAACAGAGAAAATCCATGTCATCGAGTTGAATCCTGTTCAGAGCGAAGATGGAAAGATGCGCTTTGAAACTCATTACCGTCTCAATATGGCCGGTAATTTCGAGATGGCCTTCCGTATGTTCCCCAAGAGCTCGGAACTGCCGCATCGTATGGATTTCTGTTACCTGCGTTGGTTCTAATCGTATGCTGATAAAGCTCTATCCTGACAATCCGGATTCCCGGCAAATCCGTAAGATTGCCGCCGGTCTGCGCGAAGGTGCCTTGGTGATTTATCCGACCGACACGGTGTATGCCGTCGGTTGTGATATTTTCCAGGCCCGTGCGGTCGAACAGATCTGCCGTATGAAAGATCAGGTGCCATCGAAGGCCAACCTGTCTTTTATCTGTCAGGATTTGAGCCATATCAGTGAATATGCCCGAATCTCCACCCCTGTATTCAAACTGATGAAGCGCAACACCCCCGGTCCGTTTACCTTCATTTTGAATGGAAGCAGCAGTTTGCCCAAACTTTTCAAACAGAAGAAAACGGTAGGAATCCGAGTGCCTGACAATGGAATCGTCCGCGCTTTGGTGGAAGAATTGGGTAATCCTTTGATGACCGCCTCACTCAAATTGGAAGACGACGAGATGGAATATGTCACCGATCCGGAACTGATAGAGGAACGCTTCGGACACTTGGTGGATTGGGTGATAGACGGCGGCACAGGCGGCATTGAGCCTTCCACGGTGGTGGATTGCACGGAAGACAGTCCGCGGATTATCCGTCAGGGAATCGGGGAACTGATAGATTGAATTCTTATTCGTAGCGTATCGCTTCGATAGGATCGAGGTTGGATGCTTTTTGTGCCGGGTACCATCCGAAAAATATGCCTGTCAGGGTGCAGACGGCAAAACTCAACAGAATAGTCCATATTTCGATGCAGGTGGGGAAATTCAGGAAGGTGCCGATGAACCAGGAGGCGAAACATCCGAAAGTGACGCCGATGAGTCCCCCGGTGATGCTGATGAGAATGGCCTCAATCAGGAATTGACTCAGAATATCGATGCCTCTGGCGCCCACCGACATTCTGAGTCCGATTTCTTTAGTCCGTTCCGTCACGCTCACATACATGATGTTCATGATGCCTATACCGCCTACAATCAGCGATATACCGGCGATGAAAGCCAGCAGTATGGTCAGGGTATTGGCTGTGGAAGTCATGAAATCACTCATTTCCTGCTGGGAACGTATGTTGAAATTGTTTTCATCTGCGGGTTTGAGCTTGTGATTCTCACGAAGGATGGCTGTAATCTCGTCAATGGCCTTGTCGGTCAGTTCTTCTGTGATGGCGGAGCATTGAATACTGCTGAGGTGCGTCTGTGCCAGAAAGCGTTTCATAATGGTGGTGTAGGGTGCCAGAATCAAATTGTCCTGATCCATACCCATGCTGTTGTAGCCTTTGGATTTGAGCACACCGACCACTTTGAACGGAATGGAACTGACGCGGATGGTTTTCCCAACGGGATTGCCGCCGTCCGGGAAAAGATTGTCCACCACGGTCTGGCCGAGAACGCAGACTTTGGCGGCGACTTGAATGTCCTGATCGGAGAAAATGTCACCGTCCTTAATGCTCAACTGACGGATAGTCAGATATTCCTGATTGACACCCCAAAGGGTGGAGGAGGCATTGTTGGAACCATAAATTATCTGTCCGGAATAAGTGACGTAAGGACTGGTGGCCGATACATAGCGGCAATGGTCGTGAATGTCGTAATAATCCTCCATTTTCAGCGTCTGCATTTCGGAGGGATCGATACGCACGCCACCTCGTCTTTCTCCACCGGGATTGATCATGATCATGTTGGATCCCATTCCGGAAATCTCGGCCCGGATGCTCTGTTTGGAGCCTTGTCCGATAGCCAGCATTGTGATGACGGAGGCTACACCGATAATGATGCCCAGCATCGTGAGAAATGATCTCAACTTGTTATGGGCAATCGCCTTGATGGCTATTCTGAACAGATTGTTGAAATTCATATCAATATGGTCTTAATCATCTTGCACAGGCAACTCGGCCAAAGTCTTTTCCGCTGACTGAATGGAAGAATTGCAGATGTCCTCTTTTACTTTCCCGTCGCTCAGCACAATGTTCCGACTGCTGTAGGCGGCTATTTCGGGATTGTGGGTGACGAATATAATGGTGTGCCCTTCCGCATGGAGCTTTTGAAACAGTACCAGAATCTCGAAAGAGGTGCGGGTGTCAAGATTTCCCGTTGCCTCGTCCGCGAGAATCACGGCAGGATTGTTGACCAGAGCCCGCGCGATGGCCACCCGCTGCATCTGTCCGCCCGACATCTGATTGCTTTTGTGCATCATACGATCTTCCAATCCGACGGCTCTCAAGGCTTCTTCTGCCCTTTGACGGCGCTCCTCGTGCGAAATGGCACTGTTGTACATCAGAGGCAGTTCCACATTTTCCAAAGCCGTGGTTTTGGCGAGAAGATTGTAACTCTGGAAAACGAAACCGATTTTCCGGTTTCTGAGGATAGCGCGCTCATTCTTTCCCATGGTTCTGACAGAGACCCCATCCAGGAAATACTCTCCGGAAGTGGGGGTGTCGAGGCATCCGAGCTGATTGAGCAAGGTCGATTTACCCGATCCGGAAGCTCCCATGATGGTGACGAATTCCCCTTCGAAGATTTGGAAGCTGATTCCACGAAGGGCATGGACAGTCTCATTGCCCACGATGAAATCGCGCCGCACGTTCTGAAGTTCTATGATGACTTTGCCTTTGTTTTCCATTGTCAAGCGCTGAAATTACCTTTTTTGGGGGAAAGGAGAAAATGAATTGTTTCCTTCGGGCATCATCAGGGGCTCTTGTGGTCCACTGTTGAGAATGACCTCCTGACCCTCGTTGAGACCGTTGAGGATTTCGACAGAAGAACCATTGGTGACACCGGCTTCCACAGGATATGCTTTGATGAGATGCTCTTCTTTGATCCAAACCTTGTTCGGTGCCTCGCAGTCCTCTATCTGGTCGTCTTTGCCAATTGTCAGCTCTTTGGGCATATAGCGCAAAGCTTTGGCCGGAATGCTGAGACGCTGGAACGCCTCCATGGTATAAACGCTGACATTGGCCGTCAGGCCAGGTTTCAACTTGAGGTCGGGATTGGGTGCCGAAATGACCACCTGATAAGTGACAACATTGGAAGTGGTGGTCGGCTCCAAACGTACTTGGGTGACCTGACCTTCGAAAACATCGTAGGGATAGGCATCTACGGTAAAGGTGACACGTTGTCCTTCTTTTACGCCTCCGATGTCCGCTTCGTCGATGTCCGCAATCAGACGCATATCCGTCAAGTCGGCGGCAATGGTGCAGAGGGTCGGGGTGTTGTAGGAAGCGGCGACTGTCTGGCCTTCTTCCACCGAGCGGCTCAATACCACACCGTCTATCGGTGAATATATCGTCGCATAGCCAAGATTGGTCTGGGCCTTGCTGACATTGTTCTGACTTACCTGATAAGAGTTGCGTGCTCTCTCATAGTCCAAAAGAGCACTCTCGTAATCGTTTTCGCTGATCAGCTCTTTCTCATACAATTCCTTCATTCTTTGATAATTCCTTGTCTGATAGTCGTATTCGCTTTTAGCGCTTGCCAATTGATTACGGCAACTCGACAGTTCCGACAAAAGGTTGGTCCGGTCGAGTTCGGCGATGACTTGCCCCTTGGTGACGATGCTGTTGTAATCGACATACAATTTGTTGACAATACCGGAAACCTGGGTCCCCACATCCACTTTGGTCACGGGTTCAATGGTGCCGGTAGCCGTGATGCTGTTGATGATATCGGCTATTTCGACAGGAGCGGTCTCATAGACAATCTCCACTTTGTTGTCGCCGTTCTTTTTTACGGCGCTCCAGATGATGGCAATCGCAATGACGGCCACAAGGATAATCCAGAATTTTTTCTTCATATAGTCTGACGATATGATTTGTTCACGATGATATGATTAGAATAAAATATCCTCACCCTGATAGAACCTCAGAAGCTGAGCATCCAGAATGGCGGTATATTTGGCTTGGAGAAAATCCTGTCTG
>JAZRWU010000308.1:0-4556 GCA_045599885.1 Bacteroidales bacterium
CATACTCTTTTTGAATGCCGGTATCAGTCAGAGGGCTTCAGTGGAAGATACTTCGATGGAGATGGTCAGAAAGATTATGGAAGTGGACTATTTCGCTCCGATTGCCTTGGCGAAGGCTGTTCTGCCAAGGATGGTCGCCGAAAAGGGAGGACGGATGGCTGTGACCAGTTCAATTGCCGGTGTGTTCGGTTTTCCTCTCCGGTGTGCCTACAGCAGTGCCAAGCATGCGCTTTACGGTTTCTTTGAGACCTTGCAGGCGGAATATTATGACAAAGGAATCAGAGTGACAATAGTCTGCCCGGGAAGGGTAAAAACGGATATTTCAATGAATGCCCTGGTAAAAGGTGGAGAAAGGTATGGTGTGATGGATCCGGGACAGGAAAATGGCATTTCTGCTGAAAAGGCGGCCAAACGGATTGTCAGGGCGATTGGAAAAGGAAGACGTGAGGTGCACGTTGGCGGCAAGGAACTGCTGATGATAAAAATCAAGCGTCTGTTCCCTGGATTATGCGCCTTGATGGGAAGGAAAATCAGTGCGGTCTGACGGATTCAAAGGCTTTATTCTAATTGATAAACCTGTCCATATTTGAGGACAGCTTACTCAAAGTGGCGAGGAAGGATTTCAGTTCTTCCTCGCTTATTCCTTCAATCATGTCCTCTAAAATGGAAATGCCGGTTTCCTTTGCCCCGAATTTCATATCAAGGGCTTTCTTTGTCAGAATCAGGCAGTTTTCCCGTCGGTCTGAACTTCCTTTCTGACGGATGACAAGTCCCTTCTGCTCAAGTGCATCAACAAGCTTCGTCACAGAGTTCTTGTCTTTCTTCATGGTGTCCGCCACTTTCTGCTGCGTCATTGTCCCCTGATTCCACAAAAGGTCAATCAGCAAAAACTGCTCCGGAGTCAGTGCAACCCCGTATTTTTTCAACATGGATGCAGTATATAATTTGAGCTTGCAGGCTGAAAGATTGAGGTAAACGGCTATTTCCTTAGATAGTATCAAAGTATGACTGTCTTAAAATATGACTGTACAAATATAGTAGTATTCTTGGATTGTTTCGGGATTTTTGTGAACAGGTCCTTATTTCACCGAAATTTTAAGTCTGGATACGACATGGGTTGATGAATTTCCTATAAGCAACTGATACTCACCATCTTCTACAATCCAACCGTTCTGATAGAAGGCGAAGGATTCCACCGGCAGGGCTATATGGACAAGTTGCTCCTCGCCTGCCTTGAGAAAAACTTTCTCAAAGGCTTTGAGTTCTTTATAAGGTCGTGACACACTGCATTTCGGATCCCGGAGATAGACCTGAATCACTTCGGCTCCGTCTCTTTCTCCAATATTTTTGACGGATAACCGGATGTGAACGGTATCGGCGGAACCATAGATTCTGCGGTCGGTGGCACAGGCACTGATTTGAAAGTCGGTGTATGACAGACCGTAGCCGAACGGCCAGGCTGCCGGTATTTTTTTTGTATCGTGCCAACGGTAGCCCACGAGGATATCTTCTTTATACACTTCGTGCCGGTCGATTCCGGGATAGGAAATCCGACCATAGGAAATGGCGCCGTTGTCTTCTATCTTTTTGGGGAACGAAAAAGGCAGTTTACCGGAGGGATTGAAATCTCCGGAAAGGATATCCACCAGAGAGTGTCCGGCCTCGCTGCCTCCATACCATGCCTGCAGAAGTGCCGGCACTTGAGTACTCCAAGAGGTTTCTACGGCGTTTCCGCTGATAAGTACCACGATGGTTTGGGGATTGGCTTTTGCCAAAGCTTCAATCAATGCCACTTGACCAAAGGGCAATTCGTATGACGTGCGGTCGGAATCCTCGCAATCCTGTTTGTGGTTTTTGTTGAGGCCGCCGATATAGATGACGATATCCGCCTTGCCGGCAACCTGCACGGCTTCCTTCAATAACGAATCAGGATGGTGTGTGGCGACTCCTTCCCTATTATACATGGCTTTTCCGGAATCATAACCTTGCGCATAACTGATTTCGGCATTCGGATAACGCTCTTTCAAAGCCTGCAAAGGCGTGACAATGTGTTTGGGTTTCAGTTCACTGCTGCCACCGCCTTCCATCAGGTTGCGGGTGGCGTTTTCTCCGATGACGGCAATTTTCCGGATATCGTCGCTCAAAGGGAGAATGTTGTGTTCATTCTTGAGTAGTACAATGCCGTTACGGCCGATGACTCTTCCGGTTTGAGCATGTTCTTCCGTGGCAAGAGAGCCGAAAGGCCGTTGACAGTTGAGATTGGTCCGAAGCATCAGCCTCAGCACGCGTCTCGCTTTATCGTCCAATTGTCCGATGGAATATTGTCCGTGGCGTAATCCTTCCAGATAATCATCTGCCAGATAATTGTTCCCGTATCCTTTGGGTTTGCCCGGAGTCCGGCTGGCACTGGATGTCCCCATTTCGATATCCATGCCCTTGGCGGCTGCTTCTCCGGTATTGTGGACGCCTCCCCAATCGGAAATGACAGCGCCGTCAAATTGCCATTCATTCTTGAGAATCCTGTTGAGCAGGACCTCATTCTGGCAGCAATGTTCTCCGAGATACCGGTTGTAGGAGCCCATCAACGACCAGACTCCGGCATCAACGGCGGCTTTGAAGGCAGGTAGATAGATTTCGCGCAAAGCACGTTCACTGACCTCCACATCCACCGAGCCGCGGTCAATTTCCTGATTGTTGAGGGCGAAATGCTTGACGCAGGCAGCCACCCCATTCTCTTGAACTCCTTGAATATAAGGTTTGACCATAGAGGCGGACAAAAACGGATCCTCTCCAAGATATTCAAAATTGCGGCCGTTCAGCGGATGTCTGTAAATATTGACTCCAGGACCCAGCAGCACGTCTTTTTTCCTGTATCTGGCTTCCTGACCGATGGCCAGTCCGTATTGGTATGCCAAAGACGGATCGAAAGTGGCGGCAAGGCAGGTTAAGGCAGGAAAGGCGGTACAGGAGTCGTTGGTCCATTGCGCATAATCCCAGGAGTCCCATAGGATTTCAGCCCGTACTCCGTGAGGGCCGTCGCTGTACCACAATTCCGGAATTCCGAGTCTCGGCACGCCGGCGGATGAGAATTTGCTTTGTGCGTGGCAAAGGGCGACTTTTTCTTCAAGACTGAGCTGTAAAAGAATCTCATCGACCCGGGCCTCCAAATCATTCTGAGAAAAAGAGGGCTGTGCCACGACGGGGCAGAACAGCAGAAGGCATATCCAAATGGATATCGACCATGATTTTGGAAGATATAATGACTTCATCTTTTTAAAATTGAAATTATGCAACAAAGATAAAGAATTCACAAATTTCAGCAATATCCGCCAGTTTTTGAAAAGTGTTTTTCTGACGGACGGGAGATTCAACCAAAAATTCGTATGTTTGCGATGTATCCTTGAAACAATTAAAACAGATAGAATATGCAGAAACGATTGCTTTTATTGGCCGCCTCTTTAGTATTGTGCGCCGGTACCCCGATGATGTCTCAAAAAATAATCGAGGCAAGCCCGGAAACATGGTCTCAGTCTTTGTCTTCTCTGCGGAAAGCGGTGAAGAACCAAAAACAGGATGTCATTGTAAAAATGCACGAGGGAACGTATTTGTTCTCTCAGCCTTTGTTGTTGGATGAGTCATACGGTGGCCACAACGGATATTCAGTGGTGTTCAAGGCAGCAGAAGGGGAAAAACCGGTCATCAGTGGAGGATGTCAGATTCAGGGCTGGGAGCGCATTTCCGGGAATCTGTATAAAGCGCCTTTCAATTATGACCGGAAACTCAGAACTTTGCTTGTCAATGGCCAACGCGCAAGAATGGCGGCGGCCAAAGAAAGAGTCGATGGACTCGGTGTGGCGGAGACGTTCGAAATCACCGGTTCGGAGCCTTGGGCATTCGATGCAGGTGTCGGAGTGGACGCATTGAAATTTCTGAAAAATCAGGATCTGTCGGTATTCAAAAATCCGGAAGATGTGGAAATCGTCCAAAATAAGGTCTGGACTGAGAAAATACTGTGTCCGAGAGAAATGGATAAATGGGGAGATACCATCATCGTCCGTCTGCAACAGCCGCTCGGAGCTATCTTGAATTCATTGGCCTGGGCCGGAAAGATTGATTATCGGGGGAAATTCCTTTTCCGTAATGCCTACGAATTGCTTGACGAACCGGGAGAATTTTATTTCGACCGCAAGGAAAAAATGCTGTATTATTGTGCCAGACGGGGTGAGGATATGTCCAAAGCCCTTGTCATCGCACCGATGAGTGAGGGATTGGTCCACATTCACGGCAGTTCCCTGGCTTCGCGAGTGGAGAACATTTCATTCGAAGGTATCACTTTCTCGTATGATGCCTGGAATCTGATGGATGTTGACGGATCTCATGGCTTTGGAGGTATTCAGAGTCTGGGCCTGGCCACCAAATATATCGCCAGCGGCAATTGGCATCCTACGAAATACAACAGCTGCGACGTGCCTTTCGGCTGCATAGACATATCGAATGCCAAGGGTATCCGTATCGTGCATAACCGCTTCGAACACCTCGGATGTCCTTCTGCTGTT
>JAZRWU010000309.1:0-5083 GCA_045599885.1 Bacteroidales bacterium
GCCGATCTTTCTCTTGAGACCAATTTCATCATGGTGGAGAAAGAAATCAAGAAATGTATCGTTTATCTGGGTCCTGAGGAATTCAAGAGCACCTGGCTCGGCAACAAGAGTGTTTATCGCACGCGTATGGCCTTGGCCGACGATGCCGACCTTATCGTCATCGCCCCCGCCCTCAAGGAATTCGGAGAGGACAAGACCATTGACAAACTGATCCGCAAATACGGTTACAAAGGAACGCCGCATACACTCCAATGCACCAACGAGAACCAGGATCTCCAGGACAACCTGGGTGCTTCGGCTCATTTGATCCACGGTTCGAGCGAAGGACGGTTCCGCATCACCTATTGCCCGGGACCGGATATGTCACGCGAAGAAATCGAAAGCGTCGGCTTCCTTTATGGCGACATCAAAGAAGTCACCACGCGCTATCCTCTCGATAAATTGAAAGACGGTTGGAACACGATGCCGGACGGTGAGGAAATCTACTATATTTCCAATCCGGCCCTCGGACTCTGGGCCTATCCGGAACGGTTCAAAGATTGATCGGAAGCCGGATTCCTTGAAGAATCCGGCTTTCCCGTATCCAAAAAGCTATGAAAATTGTCTGCGACAACAAAATTCCTTTTCTGAAAGGCGCCTTGGAGCCCTATGCCGAAGTGGTCTATCTGCCCGGCGCACAGACCACGGCCGAAGTGGTCAAAGATGCGGATGCCATCATCACCCGCACCAGGACTATCTGCAACGAATCCCTGCTCAAGGGCTCATCGGTCAAAGTCATCGCTACGGCCACCATCGGATTCGGTCATATCGACACCCGCTGGTGTGAGCAGAACGGCATCATCTGGCGTAATTCGCCCGGCTGCAACTCCTGGTCGGTCAAACAATACATCGCCTCGGTGCTGGTCCGTCTGGCCCAACGTCACGGTCTTTCCTTCGAAGAAACGACCTTGGGGGTGGTCGGAGTCGGCAATGTCGGCGGCAAAGTGGCCGAAATCGCTTCCTTGCTGGGAATGAAAGTACTGCTCAACGACCCTCCGCGGGCCCGCAAAGAAGGCAGTTCCGCTTTCGTTTCCCTTGATGAACTGATCTCCCAAAGCGACATCATCACGATTCACGTTCCACTCAACCGCGAAGGGGAAGACGCCACCTGGCATCTTTTTGACGGGAAACGTATCGCCAGCCTGCGCAAAGACCAGATTCTCATCAATTCCTCACGGGGAGAAGTAGTTGACAATCAAGCTCTGAAGCAAGCATTAGCCACAAAATCCATTCAAGCCGGCGTGCTGGATGTCTGGGAGGGCGAGCCACAACTTGACCCAGAACTGGTGGACCTGCTCGACATCACCACCCCGCACATCGCCGGATATTCAGCCGACGGCAAAGCCAACGGCACCACGATGAGCGTCCGGACGGTAGCCGAAGTCTTAGGACTGCCGCTGCTGGATTGGAAAGCCGAAGGTGTACCCGCTCCTGCGCAGAATCTTGAATTCACGCTCGACTGCCAAGGCAAAAGCAGACAGGAAATTTTGTCCGAAGCCATATTATATACTTACGATGTGCTCAGCGACAGCGATGCCTTGCGTGCCTCTCTCGAATCCTTCGAGAAACAACGCGGAGATTATCCCGTGCGCCGCGAGTTCACGGCTTTCAACTTGCGCCTCTTGAACGGCGACCAGAAAACCGCCGACTGCCTGAGTCGCATCGGGTTTAAGGTAACAATCATTTAATCATATAATTATTAACCATTTACATTTATGAAAGAAGTTTCTGATATCGGTTTGGTAGGTTTGGCCGTGATGGGCGAAAACCTCGTATTGAATATGGAAAGCAAAGGCTTCCATGTCAGCGTATTCAACCGTACCGTCGAGAAAGTTGACAATTTCATCAACGGACGCGGCAAAGGCAAAAACATTTACGGAGCCCATTCCATCGAGGACCTCGTCGCTTCTCTGAAGCGTCCGCGCAAGGTGATGCTGATGGTCAAGGCCGGCAGCGCCGTCGATGATTTCATCGAAAAACTGCTGCCTTATCTCGAACCGGGCGACATCATCATCGATGGTGGCAATACTCATTTTCCTGACACGGCCCGTCGTACCGCATACGTGGAAAGCAAAGGTCTGCTCTACATCGGTACCGGTGTTTCGGGTGGTGAGGAAGGTGCCCTCAAGGGTCCGAGCATGATGCCTGGCGGATCTCCCGCAGCCTGGCCTTTCGTCAAACCGATTTTCCAAGGCATCTGCGCCAAGGTCGAAGACGGCAGTCCCTGCTGCGACTGGGTAGGCGAAAACGGTGCCGGCCATTTTGTGAAAATGGTCCACAACGGAATCGAATACGGTGATATCCAGCTGATTTGCGAATGCTATCAGATTATGAAGGATTATCTCGGAATGAGCAACGAAGAAATGCACGAAGTTTTCGCAGAATGGAACAAGGGCGACCTCGACAGCTATCTGATTGAAATCACCCGCGACATTCTCGCCAAGAAAGACGACGAAGGCAACTACGTGCTCGATTATATTCTCGACACCGCCGGTCAGAAAGGTACCGGAAAGTGGACCGCCATCTCCTCTCTCGACCAGGGTGTGCCCCTTACGTTGATCGGTGAGGCCGTCTATGCCCGTTGTCTCTCCGCACAGAAGGAAGAACGTGTCGCCGCTTCCAAGATTCTCACAGGTCCGAAGGGTGTCAAGTTCAACGGTGACAAGAAGGCTTTCCTCGAAGACCTCCGCAAGGCATTGTTCGCCGCCAAGGTGGTATCTTACGCTCAGGGTTACACGCTGATGCGCGCCGCCGCCAAAGAATACGGCTGGAACCTCAACTACGGTGGCATTGCTCTGATGTGGCGTGGCGGTTGCATCATCCGCAGCGTCTTCCTCGGCAAAATCAAGGATGCTTTCGACAAGAACCCCGAACTGTCCAACCTGCTCCTCGACTCCTATTTCCAAGGCAAGATGGACGAATCGCAGCAAAGCTGGAGAAACGTGGTGGCCCAGGCTGTCATGGCTGGCATCCCCGCTCCTACGCTCAGTTCCGCTCTTGAATATTACGATGGCTACCGTTGCGACCGTCTGCCCGCCAATATGCTGCAGGCACAGCGCGACTACTTCGGAGCTCATACTTACGAGCGCACCGACAAGCCCCGTGGAGAATTCTTCCATACCAATTGGACGGGACATGGCGGCGACACCGTTGCCGGAACCTATATCGCCTAAGATATACCTTGATAAGGCAATACCATCACCTTTTTCCGTGGTGGTATTGTCTATTTTTCCGACAAGATGCCGGAAAGCTTTTAATAATTCAATCATCACCTTTCTGTATATGAAACATTCTGTATATCATCATGTCAGAGTATGGTTCCTGCTCTGCCTGCTCAGTCTTGTATCCATCGGGACGGTCAGTGCGAAAAAGAACACAGTGGAGCGTCCGCGTCTTATCGCCACGACCGATGGTGAAATTGACGATGAATGTTCATTGGTGCGTTTTCTGCTCTACACCAACGATTGGGATGTGGAGGCCATCATCTTCTCCAGCTCACAATATCATTGGGAAGGGCACAATTGGCCTGGATATCAATGGGCTGACAAGTATTTTGACGCTTATGAGGAAGTGTATCCCCAATTGTTGGAACACGACTCCCATTATCCCACGCCGGATTATCTGCGTTCCCATTATTACGTCGGAAATGTCAAGGCAGAAGCCGAGATGGAGGAAGTCACTCCAGGTTCCCAAAGGATTGTCGAAGTCCTGCTCGATGAAACCGATCCTAGACCGGTCTGGATTCAAGCCTGGGGCGGTACCAACACGATTGCCCGAGCCTTGAAAACCATCGAAGAAGATCATCCCGAGCGGATGGAGGAAGTGGCGGCCAAAATGCGTTTCTTCTTTATCTGGGAACAGGACAGCACCTATCAGTCGTATATCCGTCCTCATTGGGGCAAATATCAGATTCTCACCATTATTTCCGATCAGTTCGAGGCCATAGCCTACCGTTGGCGCAAGTTCTTGCCACAGGAACTCTTCCCCTATTTCGAAAGTGAATGGACCCAGAACAGCATCGTCCAGAATCACGGTCCCTTGTGCTCCTTGTATCAATGCCGTGAAAACGGTGAATTCCGTTCCGAAGGCGACTCACCTTCGTATATGCATGAGATTGTCACGGGTTTGAGGAATATGGATCATCCCGACTGGGGCGGCTGGGGCGGCCGTTACGTCAAAGTCCGCGAGAACACTTGGCTGGATGAGAATTTTTCCACTGAATATCAATATCCGGAAGGACGCTATTATGCCTCCAACTCCAGAAGTCCTATGCTTCGAGGCAAAAACCCGGACCCGAAAGAGATAGAAAAGTATTTCCGTCCGATGGCTATGTGGATTCCCGCTTTTCAGAATGATTTCGCCGCCCGTGCCGACTGGTGTGTGATGTCCTATGAGGATGCCAACCATCAGCCGATTGTCCACGTCAAAGTCAAAGGGGGCAAGGCCGATTCTGAAGAGCCGCTCAACCTGACTGTCAAAGCCGGCCAGGAACTGAAACTCAATGCCTCGCGTTCCAAGGATCCCGACAAGGATGCGCTGAACATCCGTTGGTGGCAATATGTGGAAGCCGGGACCTGTCAGGAAAAGCTCGGCCTTGAGACCAAAAACAAGGGCAAAAAAGCCATTGTGCAAGTGCCTGCCGGGTTGAAATCCGGAGAGACGCTGCATATCATTTGCGAAGTAAGCGATGAAGGAGAACCCGTCCTGACCCGCTATCAGCGAATCGTACTAACAGGAGAATAAATTAATTTTCAAATACTTATAATCAATCAAAGGCAAGGCCGGAATAGCGACGCAGATAAAATTGGTCGATGGTTCCGGCCCCTTTTCTTGTCACAAGGAAACGGACAATCTCAGCGATTTCCTCCGGTTGGATCAATTCATCCGCCTTGATGTCGGGGCGCATCTTCTTGACCATTTCAGTCGCCACACCGCCGGGAGAAATCAGATGTACCCGGATGCCGTAAGGCTGCACTTCTTTGGCGAAGACTTTGGTGAACCCCGTCAGAGCATGCTTGGACGATGAATATACCGACTGATGGAT
>JAZRWU010000310.1:0-2313 GCA_045599885.1 Bacteroidales bacterium
GATTGAGATTATCCAAAGACAAAGTGTCCGGAGACTCTATCAGGATTTCAGGATCTTTCAGGACTTCTTTGAGCCAATCGGTAGCCGCGGTCACTTCTTTGACCCTGATTTTGCCGTCACCGTCGGCATCAAGCATTTTCAGCGTCGCTCCGTCAAATTCAAGTCCGACCGTCGGGCAACTGAGCACCGTCCACATTTTCTGGTCAAGTTCGCCCAGATGGACAATATCCTGACCTTTTTCAATCAGCACGCGCGTATTGCCGCCCATGCTGGTAAATTTCCATTTGTAAGATGATTCCATGTTATGATAGATGTTGTTGATATTTCTTCAACAAAAATATAATAATTGACAGAATTACAGAATCTGTTTTAAAATTTTCCGTTCAGGCAAGCCTCAACGCATCTGTTTCAGTTCCGAATACAGACGTTGGACCGGCAATCCCATCACATTGAAATAGGAGCCTTCAATCCGTTCCACGGCAATCAGACCTATCCATTCCTGCACGCCATAGGCGCCCGCCTTGTCCATAGGATGATAATTATCTATGTACCAGTCAATCTCGTCATCCGACAAGACAGCAAAAGTCACCATTGAATCGGCGAAGAAATCGCGCTGACTCTTTTGGGTCGAAAGAC
Organism: Bacteroidales bacterium; assembly: GCA_045599885.1. GTDB lineage: Bacteria > Bacteroidota > Bacteroidia > Bacteroidales > UBA1402 > UBA1757. The sequence continues at coordinate 637 of JAZRWU010000310.1, forward strand.
AGACGCCCGTATACACATGATGCGTCCTACCGGACAGTTCACGAAGCATCTGCCCGGCCTCTTCCTTCCCCGAGGGCTTGCCATAAACTTTCCCATCGAGACAGACAATCGTGTCGGCAGTGATTATCAATTCGTTGTCCTTCATCATCGGACGATAGGCCGCTGCCTTCCGACAGGCTATGTAACGGGCTATCTCTCCTCCCTCCAGATGCGCGGGATAGGATTCATCGATATCGGGCAAGGTCTGGACACGGAAATCCAAGCCGAGAGAGGCCAGCAGTTCCCTGCGTCGCGGCGAATTAGAAGCCAGCAGAACGGAATAGGAAGACAGATTGTCAAGCATAGAACATCAAGTGTGTATTAAGAAGCTGTTTAAATTTCTTCCAATGAAAATATTATTAAGCTATTCAAACTCATTTCGATGCGCTTTTCCTGTCTTCCCGGCGTCTTTTCCTCCTTTTCCTCTTCGAATAGCCCGCTATCCGTCATCGGAAAACGGGAAAAATCCACTCGGAATGTCCAGAAAAATCTCTATCGAACAAATTTAAACAGCTTCTAACAAATTGATTACCAGATATAGGCTTCAGGACCACTCTGCCAGAGACCTTTGACCTTGAGAATCTGTTCCAGCAAATCGCGGCAGCAACCCCCGCCTCCCTTGACAGGCGAAATATACTTGGCAATCGCTTTGATTTCGGGCGAGGCATCGGCGGGACAACAAGGCAGACCGACCATCTGCATCACCTCAAAATCAGGCAGGTCATCGCCCATATAGGCGACCTCCTCAGGAGCGTAGCCGGTGGTTTTCAGGAAATCGGCCATCTGCTCGGGTTTGCGGTGAGAGCCCATATAGATATGCTTCACTTGCATGAATTCAAAACGCCGGCGGACCGGAGCCGTGTCTCCGCCCGTCATGATAGCGATGTCCAAGCCGAGTCTGAGAGCCAGATGCAAAGCATATCCGTCTTTGATGCAGACCGTCCGGACCGGAAAGCCGTCCTCGCCCAAAGGCACCTGATTGGCCGACAGAACGCCATCCACATCAAAAACGACGGCCTTGATTTTGCTTAAATCGTAGTTTATCATACGCTGGGATTTTCGGATGAGACAGAGGATATAGCCCGTTGGTGGATAGCCTCACTGATAAGACGGTAGAGTTGCGCCTCCTGTTTCTTGCCCTCACGTTCCAGCATTCCGAGATGTTTGGACAGAATATTCTCATCCCATCGCATGGCGGGACCGGTCTGAGCCTCCGCTGGAGAACTGGTCCGGATTTTTTCCACCGTCTCTTCGGTCAACGGGGCCAGCAGGCTGAACTCCAAACCGTGGGCGGCGAGCAATTCGGCCGCAGAAGCCAGCATCGCATTCGTGAAATTGTTGGCAAACACAGCGGCGAGATGCAGCCAGCTCCGTTGTTCGGAAGAAATCTCACGGCAACAGTCGCTCAAGCGCAGGGCCAAAGCACGCAGCCGCATCCGATCCTCTTCGGAGGCACCTTCGAGACAAATGGGAATATGGTCGAAAGACACCGCTTTCCGTCGGCTGAAAGTCTGCAAGGGATAAAACACGCCGTAACGTCGGGTATGGGAAGCGAAAATCTCCATGGGAAGACTGCCTGAGGTATGGACCCAAAGAGCGGATCCGAAATCGGGAATCCGGTCCAAGACAGTCTCCAGC
>JAZRWU010000311.1:0-2538 GCA_045599885.1 Bacteroidales bacterium
TTTTTTTGAGGCTCTTTTTGGCCTGTTTCGCCCATCTTTTTGCTCAAATAGCCCGCTATTCTACGCAAAACGATAGACAAAACATTCTCAAAAACAACTCTCAAAAAATCTCGAAACAAATTTAAACAGCTCCTAAAAACATCAACCACATTATACCCGAACAATGAATCTACTTCTATCAATTCAGGCTTTGGACAGTCTGTCCGGCATGCCCCCGGTTACCGAAGAAAGCGTCAGCCACATCCGTTTTTTCGATATGGCACTCAAAGGCGGCTGGATTATGATTCCTCTCGTCATCCTGTTCGTCATCGCCATCTATATTTTTGTGGAGCGGTGCCTGGCCCTGCATCAAGCCTCCAAGGAAGATCCGAATTTCATGAACCGGATCAAAGATTATATCTACGACGGCAATATCGAATCCGCCCTGCGTCAATGCCGTCAGAGCGAGACCCCGGTAGCCCGTATGATTGAAAAAGGCATTTCACGCATAGGCCGTCCGATGAACGATGTCCAAGTGGCTATCGAGAACCTCGGCAATATCGAAGTCAGCCGTCTTGAAAAAGGTCTGTCGCTGCTGGCCGCCATTTCCGGCGGCGCCCCGATGCTCGGTTTCCTTGGCACCGTGCTGGGCATGGTCCGGGCCTTCTACGATATGGCATCCGCCGGCAACAATGTCGATATCACGCTGCTTTCCTCCGGCATCTACACCGCCATGATCACCACCGTGGCCGGTCTGATTGTCGGTATCTGCGCCTATTTCGCCTACAATTACCTGGTGACCCGCGTCAGCAAAGTGGTCAACAAGATGGAAAGCCGCACGATGGAATTTCTCGACCTGCTCAATGAACCCGCCAAATAACAAGCGCCATGGCTCTTAAAAGACAGAACAGAATTGACGCCAGCTTCAACATGTCGTCCATGACGGACATTGTGTTCCTGCTGCTGATATTCTTTATGATAACCTCGACGGTGGTCCACCCCAACGCCATCAAGATCCTGCTGCCCCAAAGCCGGCAACAGACCTCGGCCAAGCCATTGACCCGCGTCACCATCGACCCCGGGCTCAATTACTATGTCGCGTTCGGCAACGAACGGGAGCGTCAGGTCAGTTTTGAGGAGATAGAACCGTTCCTGCAGGAATGTGCCGGAATAGAGCCCGAGATGTACGTCGCTTTATATGCGGATGAAAGCATTCCCTACCGCGAACTGGTCAGGGTGCTCAATATATGCAATCAGAATAAATTCAAGCTGGTATTGGCCACCCGGCCCAGCAAGGATTAGTATTATCCGGGAATATCCGATCCGCCACTATGAAACTGAACAAGAACGAATTGACGGCAGCCATCATTACCGCTTCCATCACGGCGGCGGTGCTGGCTGTTTTGCTGCTGTGCGGCTGGTCGGCGCTGATTCCTGACGGCGAAGAAGGCCTGACGGTCAATTTCGGCAACGTGGATTGGTCGGAAGGCGATTTTGAGACCTTGGAAGGCATCGATGAGCCGCAGCCGGAGAACACGGAGCCTCAGTTGCCGGATTATTCCACTACAGAGAATCCCGGACAGGAAGACCTCATCACCCAGGACGATGAATCCGTCGCCCTGGAGGCGGCCCGGAAAAAAGCGGAGGAAGAGGCCAGACGGCAAGCGGAAGAAGCCCAGCGCAAGAAATTGGAAGAAGAGCGCGCCTTGGCTGAAAACATCAACCATCAGGCTCAGAATCTCTTTGGAAAGACCAATAACAGTTCTCAGAATCAGGGAACCGGAGATCAGCCCAACGGCAATCAGGGCAAGACGGAAGGCAATACAGAGTCCAGGAATCCTACGGGAGGCGGAATCGGCAACAATTCCTTCTCGCTCGAAGGACGTTCTCTCGGCAGCGGCGGCCTGATTGAGCCTCTTTACACGGCACAAGCTGACGGCACCGTCGTTGTCCGTATTCTGGTGGACAGCCGTGGCAATGTCGTATCCGCGATTTTCGAGCCCAAAGGCTCCAGCAATGCCGACAATCAGGCTCTTCGCGACGCCGCCATCACCGCCGCCAAGAAGACCAAATTCAACGCCATTGAGGGCAATCAGAATCAAGCCGGAACCATCACCTACCACTTCCGGTTGAAATAAGAACCTATTTATCATTCCTTTATGAAAGCCTTGGTTTTTCTGGCAGATGGTTTCGAAGAAATGGAAGCTATTTGCACCATCGATATCCTGCGTCGGGCAGAGATAGAAGTCGTGACCGTTTCCATCAACGGAGAATATGGTGTGGAAGGTTCTCACAGTATCACCATAGAGGCCGATGAGCGCTTCGAGGATGCTGTTACGGACGATGCCGATGCGCTGATTCTGCCCGGTGGCATGCCCGGGACACTGAATCTGAAACAGCATCAAGGCTTGGAAAAATGTCTTTTGGAAGCCAGTCGGGACGGGAAAACGCTTCTGGCAGCCATCTGCGCCGCCCCTTCTGTCTTAGGCGGACTCGGACTGCTTCAAGGGAAAAAGGCCACCTGTTATCCTGGATTTGAAGAGCTGCTGCAAGGGGCAC
>JAZRWU010000312.1:0-18660 GCA_045599885.1 Bacteroidales bacterium
ATAGCGGGCTATGTGACCGAAGAGTCAAGCCGAAGACGCCAAAACAAAACCGAATTACTTAGTGTAGTTGGTAATAATCCTCACCATCAAATCCCCCAACAGCTCCACCTCATATTCACCCACAGAAGGCACTAAATGAGAATTGCCGATGCCGCTGTCGTCGGTGAGGAAGACATAAGTGCCATGGGTGGCTATGGAAAAATACCGGAGAAGAAATTCGGTGGATTTATCGATACCGGAGGCCGCGATGGGAATGAGCTTGATACCTTTGGCGGCAAAAGCGCGGACGGATTTATGAACGCTTGCTATGATTTCGGCATCTTCGTGTGGCGGCGCATCCAAAAGCAGGAAAGCGATACGGCAATAGGCATTGTCGGACCATTGCAAATCGGTTAATGCCGATTCGAGAGCGGTGTGGACAGCCTCCGGAAAATCGCCGCCGCCATCCGCTTCCTGCTGCCTGATGTAATCGACAGTTTCAGAAAGCCTGGTGGTGAATCCGGAATATCTCACCACATATTCATCGCCTTCATCCCGATAGAAAACGGAGGAAGTCAATATGGTGGTTTTCTCCAGCTGATTGTCATTTACCCGGTTGATGACAGACTCAAGATCTTTTTTCAGAAATTCCATTTCATCGGACATGGAGCCGGTGGCATCCACGATGAAGGCAAGCTCCACCCTGCGGGCGGAAGGAATTTGCAACGTACTGACTTTTATAACATTGAGAGAATCCGAATGAAGAATGTCAGGAACGGCCTCACCGTTGAGATAGAGGCAGCATTCCGACAAGGAAGGTACAGGCTGACCGGCAAGGACGGCAGGCCAAAGTTCGGCCAGACCCCGATTGTCGGTCCGGGCTTCCCAAAGGACATCATCATGAAGTTTCAGACACAAGGCGGCATTGGGGACCGGCAGATTGCCGCAAAGCACCTGCACCGGCACGCGGCAAGCCGTCGAATAGCCCCACTGAAGCGGATATCGGTAATACACCACACTGTCGTTCTGCTGCCGCATCAGTTGGCACCAGAAATCCCAATGTTCCAAATCGTTCCATTCGGCAGCCGTGATTTTGCCGGCTTCGGGAGACTGGCCCTGTTCATCACCCTGAACGCCGGAATCCGGCATATCCTTTTCGGCTCCGTATGCGCCATCTCTCATTCCTGAGAAATCATCCATGGAGAATTCCGCACAGGAAGTCAACAAAAACAGACTGGCGCACATGAGCCAAATATATTTTCCGGTCTTTTCTTTCATATTGTTCTACAGTTTTTCTCAATCATAGACGCAAGTTTCTCTCTTTTGCTACAAGTCCGGCTGTTTTTCTTGCAATATTTTGTACCTTTGCCACAGAAACGAACCAGAGAGACAAGCGTATGCAGAACAATATTGAGAATCGGATGATGAGTCTGAAGAATGAGGCTCAAACGGTTTCCCTTTCACGCTTTTTCAAGACGGGGCCCGGTCAATACGGAGAGGGAGACTTGTTTTTGGGAATCAAGGTTCCGCAGACCCGCCTCGTGGTCAAAGAATGCTGGAAAGACTGCTCCATGGAGGAACTGGACCGGCTGATTGCCTCTCCCTATCACGAAATCAGACTCTGCGCCTTGCTTATTCTGGTTCAGAAATACCGTCGGGACAAGAAAAACCGGCAGTCCTACGTTGATTATTATCTTTCGCACACTCAATACATCAACAATTGGGACCTGGTCGATCTGTCGTGTACGGAAATCCTCGGCGATTGGACCTTCGACAAAGACCGCAGCCTCTTGTTTGAACTGTCGGAGCACGAAAACAATTTCTGGGAACAGCGGATGGCCATTGTCAGTTCTTTGTATTGGGTACGTCACGATGATTTCGACGACGCGCTGCTCATCGCCGACCGCCTGCTGCATCACTCGAACGACCTTATTCAAAAGGCTGTCGGATGGACTTTGCGCGAAGTCGGGAAACACGATGCCAGAAGGCTGCACAGTTTTTTGAGGCACCGGTATAAAAAAATGCCACGCACCTGCCTGCGTTACGCCATTGAAAAATTCCGGCCCGAAATCCGGGAAGCCTATCTGCAAGGCAGCCTGCCCGACTACGACCTTCTCACCCAGAAACTTCCTTTGGTCAGCATCGACAATCTGCGCGATCTGGGCGGCTACCGTCTGCCTGACGGCTCGGAAATCCGGCACGGAATGCTGTTGCGCGGGGGCAGTCTCGCCAATGCTTCCGAAAACGACCTGGAATACCTCAAGAAAAAAATGTCGCTTTCACAGATATTCGACTTCCGCACCGAAGGTGAAGTGCGGCACGCTCCCGACCTGGGAGTGACCGGCTGCCGTCACCTCTGGCTGCCCACCATCAATCCCGACACGGAATCGATGGCATTGGCCGCCTTACCCCACGAAGCCTACGCCGACCTGATGACTTGGCTCACCAGCCATGCGCACGAAGCTCATGTGCAGGAAGTCGCCCGCGTGATGTACACCGAGATGGTCTCTAATGAATACACGCAATTGCAATATGCCGCTTTTCTGAACACCATAATCAAGACAGAAAAAGGCGGCGTCTATTGGCATTGTTCCCAGGGAAAAGACCGCACCGGATTGGGCGCCGCGTTTCTGCTGGCAGCGCTCGGTGCTGATTTAGATCTGATTATGAAGGACTTCTCGCTTTCCAACGAATATTACCGCGATGTGGTCGCCGAAGCCCAAAGCCGTGTGAAGACCGAAGCTGAAAAAACCGCCATCCAGACGTTCATGGGAGTCAATCCTGTCTATTTCCGTAATGCGCTCCGGTGGATTGAAGATCATTACGGATCCCTGCTCAATTATGTGCACGAAGCGCTTCTGCTGGACGAAAACGACATCCGCATCCTGAAAGAACGCTATCTGATTCCCGCCAGAGGATGATTTGTTCCTCCGCCTGAGCGTCACGGACCGGACGGAACAAAAATACGGGCAAGCCGTATTGACTTGTCCGTATTCAGTAGCGGAGCCGGGAGTCGAACCCGGGTTTCAGCCGTGAGAGGGCCGCGTCCTAGGCCACTAGACGAAACCGCCATCCCAGGAACCTTTTCGCACAAACTCCAAGGCTTGCGCTTCGAATTCGACGGCAAAGGTAAACAAATTGTTTGGATTCAAAAGCATTTCCGGACATTTTTTTCAAAAATTCCATTATCCGTCCCACACACAGCCTCAAACCGCATCGTGTTTTCTGCATATATTTTAGTATTTATGCATAAATATTCATTTACAAAAACACATGGAACCGTTGCAAATCAACTTTCATGACCGAGCCCAAGCAAATTATTTGCTTAAAAATGTAAAATAATCTGTGTATTTATTCATATTACCAAAAAAACACCGTATATTCGCAGCCAAAAATTGCCCACCTTGTTTATCCGGGATAAAACAATATTTGATTATGAACAATTTCCGCCGTCTCCTCCAATTGTCAATCTTATTGATTGCCACGACACTGACCACGTTTGCCCAAGATCGGAACTACACCGTGACGGGACGAATCATTGATGCCGAAAACGGCACCCCTCTCGAATTGGCCAACATCTCATTCGAGAACCGCAGTTTCTGGGCCAGCACGGATATGAAAGGTAATTTCAGCCTCAAACTGCCCAAAGGAGAGTATCAATACGAAGTCAGCTACCTCGGTTATCAGACCAAGACCGGTGTGCTCAGAGTCGACAGCCGCAACGTGAGCAATTTCATCGTCAGAATGAGCCCCTCCAGCCTGGGTTTGGACGAAGTCGTCGTCACCGCACAGGAAAAGGCGATGGGTTCCTCCTCTGTCATCGACCAGGCGGCCCTGCAACACCTCCAGCCGAAAAGCGTGGAGGACATTCTTCAGCTTTTGCCCGGTAACCTGACCAAGAACCCCTCGTTGAATTCCATCGGCCAGGCCTACATCCGCGAAATCTCCGGTTCGAACAACAACGCCATGGGTACCGCCGTCATCGTCAATGGAGCTCCGGTCTCCAACGACGCCAGCATCAACCGCTACTCCACGGCCAAGAGCGGAACCAGCCTTCAGTCCGGCAGCGGCCAGAGCACGACAGGCGCCGGTGTGGATTTGCGCAGCTTCTCCCCCGACAACATCGAGAACATCGAGGTTATCCGCGGTATTCCTTCCGTTGAATACGGTAACCTGACCTCGGGTGCTGTCATCATCAAGACCAAACAGGGCGCCACGCCTTGGGAAGCCAAAGCCAAAGTCGATCCCAACTCCAAGATATTCTATGTGGGTAAAGGTTTCCGTTTTGCCAACGGTACCACGTTCAACTTCTCCACAGACTACAGTACGTCCTACAGCGATATGCGTGAGCTGGCCCAAGGTTTCGAGCGCATTACCGGCAACCTGGACCTCAGCCGCGTCTTCGGCACGGAGAAACCTTTCAGTGTCAACTCACACTTCAGTTATTACCGCAACCTCAACAGCGTCCGCGTGGATCCGCAGCAATACGATCAGGATGAGACCATCATCAACAATCAGGGAGTCCGCTTCACCCTCAACGGCGACTGGAATCTCCATTCCAAAGTCCTGACCGAGCTGGATTACAACCTGACCGCCAGCTACAGTTGGCAGGACGACTATATCAAGGCATTCATGTCGCTGCCCGCCGGTATCACTCCTATCGGCAACGCCTTGGAAAACAGCATCTACGTATCGCCCTTCCTCTCCAAAAACTATTACGGAGAGCATTGGATTGACGGTAATCCACTCGACCTGTTCGCCCAAATCAAAGGTACCAAGACGATGCTGATCAACGACCGCTTCATCTCCACCTTCAAATTGGGTGCCGAATGGAAATTCAACGCCAACTTCGGCGAAGGTATGACTTTCGACCCGAATTTCCCGCCGATGGTCAGCGCCAACGATATTCAGACCATCCGTCCGAGACCGTACAACGACATTCCTCCGATGGAGACTCTTTCCGCCTTCCTTGAGAACAAGACCGTATTGCCTTTGGGAAGCACCAGCCTCAACACCCAGATCGGTGTCCGCCTGACGGAAATGTTCATTGACCGCGACTATCTTGACCGCAACAATTATTTCGCCGCCGAGCCTCGTGTCAACCTCGAATGGAAGATTCTCAACAGCAACAACAATTCATTCTTCGACAATCTGAGTATTGTAGGCGGTATCGGTAAAACCGTCAAACTGCCCTCGCTCGTCTATCTCTACCCCGACAAGGCTTATTTCGACGTGCCCTTGTTCAGTTATGCCGACACCAAACGCACCTATTATTATTCTGTCGTGCAGACTTGGGTGGAAAGCAACACTTCCAATCCCAAAATCGAACCGGCCATCGGCAACAAAATGGAATTCGGTCTGAGTGCCGAAGCACATAAGATCAGCGGTTCCGTGACGTTCTTCACCGAGCGTTACCGCAACGAATTCACCTTCAACTCCACTCCTTTCCTGCTTCCGTTTGAGAGATTCAGCGTACCTGCCGGAGCCAGGACGATGGAATACAAGAACGGCTTGCTGTATTACGGATCAGAAGGTGAAAGCAGTGCTGACCATTTGGCACAAGTTGCGCCAGACTCTCTGTTCCAGACCTATTCCACGCCCAACAACGGACAGAAAACAAGCAAGATGGGTATCGAATACTCCATCAATTTCGGTCAAATCAATCCTCTGAGAACTTCAATCATCATGGACGGCGCCTGGTTGCATGTGGAGCGTCAGGGCACACGTAACTCATGGTCCAAAATCACGGGTTCATCCACTTATGCCTACGATCACTTCCCCTATATCGCTTTGTATCCCGGCGGAAGTGGAAGCATTGAGAACCAGACCAATACCAACATCCGCTTCATCACCCACATTCCGGCTTTGAAGATGATTTTCTCGACCACCGCGCAAATCGTCTGGGGAACCACCTCTCAGACCATTTACCGTGATGAAAACGGCAACGACATCGTCAAGAAAGCCGTCAACCCGAGAGGTTCTTCCAAAGAAGCGACCTATTATCGCGAGCCTGTGGCTTATATGGACCTGAAAGGTGAGATACATGACTGGACCGTCAAGCCCATCGAAGCTTACAGTTCCGATGAATTCCAAATGATTGACTGGTATTCCTACACGAATTACTTTGATAAGGAGAAGTACCCGGGCTACACCATCTTCAATTTCCGTCTCACCAAGGAATTCGGCAATTGGATGGAACTTTCGTTCCTGGCCAACAACCTGTTCAACAATTACAAGATTTACAAACAGAAAATCGGCGGAGCCTACACCGTGCTGACTATTCCTCAGTACTTCGGCGCCGAACTCAAACTGAAATTCTAAGTTTTCACAAACCTTTTTATTAACCATTTTATCAACAAACAACAATGAAAAAAGTTTTCTACGTTGCTATCCTGCTTTGCGCTGTTATGTTCTCCGCTTGCCAGGAAAAAGCAAAGAAGTACGATGTGACTGTTAATGTCAGCGCTCCTGTCGCTCTGAGCGAACTCAGCGATCTGGCTGTAGTAGCCGTCAACGAAATGGGTGAGGAAATCGCCGGTGAGCTGCTTGACAACTCTGCCGCTTTCAAACTTATTTCCGGAACGTACACATTCCGTGCCAGCGCCTCCAACGAGGAATTCAATTTCATCGGCACCAAAACCGAGATGATCAGCGGCAACGCTACTATTGAAGTAGCCATGGAAGCCAACGTCAAGCAAGAATCGGGCATCATCTTCAAGGAAGTGTATTACATGGGTGTTCCCTCCTACTACTTCCACGATGCTTTCTATGAATTGGTCAACAACTCCAACGAAACTCAGTACCTCGACGGTATCATCATCACGTCTGTTGCCGGTGGTTCATGGGGAACTCCTTCTCCCTGGGCTGACGCCGAAGGCAACCTGCCCGACTTCTATCCTTCAGGCACGCACGTAATGGCCTTCCCCGGCAGCGGTAAGGATTATCCTCTGGAACCCGGTAAAAGCGTCGTTCTGGCAGCCAAGGCTATCGACCACTCCTCTCGTGAGTTGAGCGAAGAAGACGAACCCTCACCGGTTGACCTCAGCCATGCTGATTGGGATCTTTATGTAGAAGGTTCACAGACCGATATCGACAATCCCGACGTTCCCAACATGCTGTTCCTCTACAAGTGCGGCGGTTTCGAATTCCAATGCTCCGTATTCGGTGCTTCTGTCATCCTGGCCAAACTTCCGGAAGGACAAGACCTTTATGCTTTCGCAGCCGACTCCAGCAACATCAAGATGCCAGAAGGTGGTTATTCGTATGCTCTCTGCATACCCGCTGAATATTGCATCGATGCCATCCAGATTCCGTTCTTCGACGAATCGCTTCTGCGCTACCCGACCATCCTTCCGAAGGATGACGCCGGTTACGCTCTCTACACGGGCAGCGATGACGGTGAATGGACTTCCGCTTCCTACACCGGACGCAGCCTCCGTCGTAAATGCATGCTGGTTACTCCTGAACGTGTATTCTATCAGGATACCAACAACTCGGCCAACGACTTCATCACGATTCCGACCCCGACTCCTGGCGTTCATCCGACAGTAGCCGATTAATTTCATCCACAGTGGCCTGCAGCAGCATGGCTGCGGGCCACTGTATTCTCCACTATCATTCCATAAAGGTTTTTCACTTAACCCATCTTAAAAAACAATCTTATGCGAAAGTTTCTCTCTATGGCCGTTCTCCTTTGCGGACTGCCTCTGATGGCCCAAACCAACGACGTGAACAGTATCCAACCCGATAAAGTTTGGTACGGGGAGGAACTTTATCTGCAGAATATCCGTCACGAATCGGAGAATCCCACTTCGATTTTCTATCTTCCCTACGAGTCATTGAACAATTTCAACGTGTCGTATGACTGGCAGAAGGGAGATTTCCGCAGAATTGACCAAGGCAACAAGGCCAATATCTACGATTTCAACATCTACGGTTTGAAGAAAACCGAAAAAGTCAGTTTTGAGGGTTCGTTTGACTTCAGCCACAACGACTATCGTTACCAAGTCTGGAATCCGACCTTGTTTATCTCGGACCACAATCCTTTCCTGACCACCGACTCTTTGAGCACCGACTCCATTCCCAACAATTCTGATTCTGAGACTTTCCATTTGAATGGTGGTCTGGCTTTCCGCATCAGCGACCGTCTGATTGCCGCCATTCGGGCCGATTACAGAGTGGGAAGCATGGCTGACCAGATGGACCCTCGCTGTCTCAGCAAAGGTTCCAACATCATGTTTACTCCCGGCATCGAATGGAGTGCCTCTGAGTTTTGGAAATTAGGTCTGGCCGGAAAATTCGGTCTCATGCACGAAAGTATTTCCTATACCGCCAACCTGCATCTGGAAGCCGACAACACTATGGTTCTCGGATTCAAATCCATGGGAACCTTTGAAGGCAAAAGCGGTTCGGGTTTCGGCCGCCGTTATGACGGACAGTTATTCGGCGGTACTCTCCAGAGCATACTGGAACACAGCGATTGGAAGGAAATCAGCGAAATCGATTTCACCTATCACTCCGAAAACGCCATAGACGGTACATCCTCCTTGTATTATGGCGGTGATTACAACGAAATGAACGCTCACCTGACCAACCGTCTTTCATTAGATAGAAACAACGTTATCCACAACATAGGTCTGGATGCCGATTTCCTCCTCGGAATGGGCACCTGGCACAAACAGAAACAGAAACGCGAAGAAGGAACCGGTACCTTGATTTGGGAGATTGTATCCTCTGAAGTGGTTCAACAGGATCTTGTTCTCAATGCCGACCTCAATTACCGCGTAGATTTCCGCAAGAACGGTTATTCACATCTGAGTTTGGGGGCCGATGCCGGTTTCAACATGACCAACGTCACCACTTATCCCGATGAGTATTATGTTGATTTCATGAAAGCCAATGCCGGTATTTTCGCCACCAAGCGTTTCATCAAGGGACAAACCCACTATTCCATCGGTCTTGACGGCCGTTATGTGATGAACCTCGGTGAGCTTGATTATCTCCTTCCGATGAAGACCAGCGCCGACAAACGTTTCCAGAACGGCTATACCATTCCCAAATGGCAATATATGTCGAGTGATTATGTTTGCGGCGGCATCAAAGCCGAAGTGGCATTCCCCTTGTCGGAAAGCAACGGTATTTGGATGAAATTGGGAGCCAGCGGACACTATTCACAGTATATGGGCGATTATGCCAGATTGGTGGACACCAACCGTATCAACGCCCAAGGCACTCTGGGCCTGATTTTCTAAGCGGGCAAGCCTGCGTAAAGCTAAAGGAGGATATTTATCCTCCTTTTTGTTGCATCAAAAATCATTATCAATATTTATGAAAAAAATATTCATCGCACTCTGCGCTTGTCTGGTTTTGATGACAGGCTGCAAACAACCCAAGGCAGGATTTGCCATCGTGATTGATCCTCAGAGTTACAACGAGGCCAAGGCGGAAATCGACCAATATCAACAACTGGTCGCCCGACGTGGACTTCACCCCGTATTGGTCATCGATCAATGGGGAGTCCCCGACAGCATCCGCGCCAAACTCATTGAACTTTATCATGACAAGAATCACCCTATTGAAGGAGCCGTCTTCATCGGTGATATTCCTATCGCCCGTGTACGTGATGCCCAGCACATGACCACCGCCTTCAAAATGGATCAGGACGGCCAGTTTGACCGCACGGAATACACCGTGGCCTCCGACCGCTTCTACGATTCTTTCGACCTGGAATGGGATTTTCTCGACCACGACAGTCTGCGCAGTGAATATTTCTATTACAGTCTGAAACCCGAATCCGCCCAGAAACTGGAGCCCAGCATTTATTCTGCCCGTATCTTGCCCAGAGACAACGCCCGGGGCAACAAATACGACAAACTCCGCCGCTATATGCAGCGCGTCAATCAGGCCGATGAAAGCCCGCTCGAAGATATGGTTTATTTCGGGGGCTACGGCTATGTCTCGGAATCCTTGGATGCCCGAATTGACGAAAAAGCCGAACATTACGACCATTTCCCCTGGATGCGCGGCCAACAGCAGCATATCCAATACATCGACTGCAAACGCGACCCATTCATCAAGAACCGCATCACCACCGAAGTGCAGCGTCCGGAATTGGACCTGGCCATTTTCCACCATCATGGCAGTCCGGACATCCAGCATCTCAGCGAAGTTCCCACTTCGGGAGAGAGTTATGATGAATCGATTGCGATCATCAAACGCTTCTTGCGCGACCAGACACGGCGTGCTCTTGCCCACGGCAGAGACATGTCTTCCATCAAAGCCTCGTTAAGCAACTACGTCGGCGCAGAACTGACCGACAGCTGGTTTGTGGGCTATGACGACGAAGAACTCACCAAGCAGGACGAGAGTTTCAGCCGAGGTGGCAATCTCTATGTCAATGAGTTTGACAGCTACCGTCCGCAAGCCCGCATGGTGATACTGGACGGCTGTTACAACGGCTCCTTCCATCAGGACGAGAACATTCAGGAAGGCTACCTTTTCGGCGAGGACAACGGAACACTCGTTGCCACGGGCAACTCGGTCAATGTACTGCAAGACAAATGGGTCTGCCATTATCTCGGTCTCGTGGGATTGGGAATGCGCGTCGGCAATCTGTCGAAATATCAGGCCTATCTGGAAGCGCACGTTTTCGGTGATCCGACCTTTGCTTTCAAACCTGCCGCCGATTGCGGTTTCGATATCAACCAAGCCTTGCAACATGGTTCGGAATCCTTCTGGCGCAAGCAACTCAAAAACGAATATCCTGCCGTTCAAATCATGGCCATGGAGCAGTTGCGCCGCAGCGGAAACAATTATTCAGATTTGTTTTTCAAACAGTTCAAAGAATCGGAATCGGGCATTGTACGTCTGGCAGCCATGTTGGAACTCGCCGATTACCGCGATGACAATTTCGTCAACTGCCTGATGCTCGCCATGAACGACAGCCACGAAATGACCCAGCGTTTTGCCGTCAATATGACTGGCGACTGCGGAGATTCCCGTCTGATTGAGCCTCTGGTGGAACTGGCCTGCCGCAACAATCTTCCTGCCCGCGTGGAATACAGCGTCAGTACTCAGATGAGTCTGTTCGATTCCACCGCCGTTTTGGAGGCCTTCGACCGCCATTTCCCCACATTGAGTCTTTACAACCATCCCGACAGCATCGGAGACGGCATCCGTCAATGGCTGCAGAAGACCACCACGCGTCAAATCAGCAACGTAAAAGAAGCCCTGCTCGACAAAGGCGGCGACACCTATGAGCGCAAGATGACTTTGCGCACCGTACGCAACTACAACTTCCACGTCCTCGTACCGGAATTCCTTGCATATTTTGATGAACCGGACGAAGACATCGTGGTGCAGAAAGTCATGATGGAAGCGCTGGGTTGGTTCACGCTCTCCTGTCAAGCCGATCAAATCGCAGAGAAAGCCAAACAGGTAGCCGAAGACGAACGCTTCGACGCCTCCATCCGTCAGGAAGCCCTGCGTACCTACAATCGAATCAGATAATTGCAATAAAATACAAATATGAAGCTCAAACTTTTATCCATTCTGGCCATCGCCGCCTGCACGCTGGCCTGTCAACAGCCTCAGAAGGCCGGTTTTGCCGTTGTCATCGATCCTCAGAGCTACGAGGAGGCCAAAACCGAAATCGACCAGTATCTTCAGGTCGTCGAAAACCGCGGACTCAAAGCGATTCTTGTCATTGACCAATGGGGTGTGCCCGACAGCATCCGCGCCAAACTCATTGAACTGTACAACGCCAAGGAAAATCCGATTGAAGGAGCCGTCTTTATCGGTGACATTCCCGTCGCCATGGTTCAGGATGCCCAATTCATGACGTCCGCCTTCAAAATGGATCAGGACAGTGTGCATTATGACCGTCTCGACTACTGCGTGCCCACCGACCGCTATTACGACACCTTCGGTTTCGAATGGGATTATCTCGGACAGGATTCCACCCGCTGGTTCTACTACAGCCTCAACTGCGAAGGCGCTCAGGAACTTCATCCCAACATCTATTCGGCCCGTATCACGCCCCGCGACAACGAGCGCGGCAACAAATACGAGAAACTCCGCCGCTATATGCAGCGTGTCAACGCAGCCGACAGCGAGAACAACCAACTCGACCAGATGCTCTGTTTCGCAGGTCACGGCAATGTTTCGGATTCCTACGCCGCCCGTATGGACGAGAAAATCGAATATTACGATCAATTCCCCTGGATGAAGGACCAGAAGCAATCTGTCCGCTACATGGACTTCTCCCGCGACGACTTCATCAAGGCCCGCTACATGACCGAAATGCAGGATCCCTCCCTCGATTATGGTTTGTGCCATCATCACGGCAGCGAGACGGTTCAGTATTTCAGCAGCACGCCCAATAAAAGCAGTTACAGTGAGCAGATTCAATACATTCAACATTATATGCGCAACCGCATCCGCACCGGCATCAGAAGAGGTCAGACGCCTGCCGAAGTCATTGCCAGCATCCGAAAATATGCCGAAGTGGATATTCCTGACAGCTGGTTCGCCCGTTACAACGATCCCGCCATCATCGCACAGGACGACTCCATCGCCTACCTCTACGACCTTCATGTGGAAGAATTTGCCGATTTCCGTCCTCAGTGCAAACTGGTTTCGCTGGATGCCTGCTATAACGGTTCTTTCCATCTGGATGAAAGCATTCAGGAAGGTTATCTCTTCGGCGAAGGTAATGGCACCTTGCTCGTCCTTGCCAACAGCGTCAATGCTTTGCAGGACAAATGGTGCAACGAATATTCGGGTCTGCTGGGTCTTGGAATGAGAGCCGGTTATATGGCCATCATGGACACGTATCTGGAATTCCATCTTTTCGGCGATCCGACCTATGCCTTCGCCCAATCGGGCGACTGCGGTTTCGATGTCAATGACGCCATCCTGCACGCTTCCGACAACTTCTGGGTAAAACAGCTCGACAACGAATACCCCGCCGTCCAGTTGCTCGCCATCCATCAGTTGAATGAAAGTGAGCAGAATTATTCGGATGTCATCTACCAAAGATTCAAAACATCGCCCTACGGTATGGTCCGCACGGCCGCTATGTACGGTTTGCGTAAGTATAGCGACGAAAACCTGCTCAACTGTCTCAAAGAAGCCATTTTCGATGAAAACGAAATGACACAGCGCTTCGCCGTCAACCTCTGTTCGGACTACGGTGAACCCTCTCTGCTGGAACAACTTTGCGAACTGCGTGCTCAGAACAATGTTTCCGAACGCGTCAGTTTCGACCTCGACTGCGCATTCAAATGCTTCGACTCCACCTTAGTGATGGAAACAATCAAGAAATATTTTGACCAGGCCGTCTGGTATTCCGACAAGGAAGCAGCCATGGCCAAAGCCGTTGAAGCATTTGATTATTACATCTCCGGACATGAGGATATTGAATACGCACTCCACAACAAAGACGCAAGAATGTCGAGAAGAGTCATGGAAATCAAAGGCTTACGCAATTATCCGGAACACCAGTACCTCGATGAGCTGCTTGAATACGCCCTTTCACCCGAAGGCGAGACCGAAATTCTCTACAACCTTTGGGAGGCTCTGGGTTGGTTCGACCTTTCCTACCGCAAATCCGACGTCGCCACTGCCGCCAAGCAAGTGGCCGAAGATGAGCGCTTCGACGAAAGCATCCGCAAACAAGCCATGCGTACCTATATCAGAACCAAATAATTCTTTTTGATATGAAGAAATTCCTTCTCCCGGCCTTAGCCGCTCTGATGGCCTTGGCATCCTGCCAGCAGCCACAAAAATCAGGTTTCGCCATTGTCATCGACCCTCAGAGTTATGAAGAGGCGAAAACTGAAATCGACCGATATCAACAAGTGGTAGCCAACCGTGGCCTTCATCCCATTCTGGTCATCGACCAATGGGGCGTGCCCGACAGCATCCGCGCCAAGCTCATAGAATTGTACAACGCCAAGGAGAATCCTATCGAAGGTGCTGTCTTCATCGGCGATATTCCCGTGCCCATGGTACGCGATGCCCAGCACATGACGACCGCTCTCAAACAGGATCAGAACTCGGAATTGTTTACCCGTGATGAGTTTTCAGTTCCCACCGACCGTTTCTACGACGATTTCGATCTCGAATGGGAGTTCCAAGGAACGGAAGAAGCTTTCCCCGGCTGGTTCTTCTACAGTCTCAAGGCCAATTGCCCGCAACAACTTGAACCGGACATTTATTCGGGCCGCATCATGCCCCGCAGCAACGAACGCGGTGACAAATACGAGAAACTCCGCCGCTATATGCAGCGTGTCAACGAAGCCGACGCTCAAGACAATGTCCTTGACCAGCTTCTCTTCTTTGCCGGTGACGGTTTCATCTCCGAATCGATGGATGCCCGTATTGATGAGAAAGCTGAATACTATGACGATTTCCCCTGGCTGAAGCAATCACAGCAGCAGACCATCGAATTTATCGACCACAAGCGTGAGAACTTCATCAAGAAGCGCGTCACGACCGAAATGCAGCGCAGCGACCTCGATTACGCTGTCATGCATCATCACGGCGATTCCGAAATACAATATCTGAGCAATATGCCGATGGGTAAAGACTTTGATGAATCCATCAACATTCTCAAAGTGTATCTCCGCGACATGATGCGCGAAGGCAAGGAACGTAATATGGACAAAGCCGAGGTGATGAGACGCTGCCGCAATTTCATCGACCCGTATCTGCCCGAACAGTGGTTTGACCATGCCTTCGATCCTGAGACGTTGGCCTCCGACGAGGAATTTGAGGCTCAAGTCAATCTTATCGTAGAAGAATTTGACAACTATCATCCCCAGTGCCGTTTTGTCTCGCTCGATGCCTGCTACAACGGTTCCTTCCACAAAAACGCCAGCATTCAGGAATGCTACCTGTTCGGCGAAGGCAACGGAACCCTCAACGTCTTGGCCAACAGCGTCAACGTGCTGCAGGACAAATGGGTCAACAAACACGTCGGTCTGCTCGGTTTCGGTGTTCGCGCCGGTTATATGGCCAAGCTGAATCCTTATCTTGAGCAGCATCTCTTCGGCGATCCTACCCTGACTTTCACCCCGGGTGCCTCACTTGATTTCGATTTGAACGGCGAACTCGCCAAGAAAGACAACACCCAATTCTGGCTCAAGCAACTCAACAGCGAATATCCCGCCATTCAGATTCTGGCCATCGACCGTGTTTCCTGCGGCGGCAACTACTCCGACCTGATTTTCGGTCTCTTCAAGACTTCGCCGAGCGGAATTGTCCGTCTGGCAGCCATGCAGGCTCTTTCGAAGTACAACGATGAGAATTTCGTCCAATGCGTTGCTCTGGCCCTCAACGACAGCCACGAGATGACACAGCGCTTCGCCTCCAACTACGTCGGCCGTATGGGTCACGACGAGTTGATTCCCGAAGTGGTCCGTCTGGCTTGCAAGAACAACACCTCAGAACGTATCGAATACGATTTGGGCAATTCGCTGCGCTGCTTCGATTCGACCAAAGTGATGGAATATTTCGAAGAATACAGCAAGACTTTGAGTTTCTACAACGAGTCGGACAGCACCGTCGAACTGGTCCGCAACGCACTGAAAGTTTTCACCACGCAGATGTACGGCGAATGCCACGATCGTCTGTTCAACGAGACTTATGCGCCCAAAACTCATATCAGCGCCATCCGTATGCTCCGCAATACCAACCTGCATCTGATGGTACCTGAATTGCTGAATGCGCTTTCCGAGCCAAGCGAAGATGTCAAATTCCAAGTCACTTTGATGGAAGCCTTGGGCTGGTTCAATTATTCCTGCAAAATAGACGACATCGTAGCCAAGGCCAAAGAACTGGCCGTGGATGAGCGCTTCGATCCTGCCGTCCGCAACGAAGCTTTGAGAACCGTCAACCGCCTGACCCAAAGTGTCTGGAAAATGGCCGAATAACGACAAAATCAGCCTTCTATGAAAAATGACCGGGACGACTGCTTTGTCACAAAGACGGAGAGCCGCTCCGGTTTTTCTCTCAAAATGGATTCCATCTTATGACTAAAAAATCTTTCCTCTTCCTGCTGGCATGCTGTTGCCTGCTTCCACTACCCGCTCAACAACTGATCCGACCGGGCAGCGAAGTGAAACGCTTTGCCCCCCTGCAGGAGAATCTTCCCCTAAGCGAGTTGCCGAGAAGTTTCGACAACAGCTATTCCCCGTATTTTCCGCCCATCATCAGTCAGGACGGCGGTTCCTGCGCTCAAGCCTCCGGTATTCATTATCTCTTCACCTACGAGATGAACCGTTACCTCGACCGGCCCTGCGAAGGCAAAGCGGAGAACATTTTCTCCTATCATTTTATCTGGAACTTCCTGAATGGAGGCACCGGTGAAGGCGGCTTTGTCACGGACGGTCTCAACCTAGTCAGAAGGCAAGGCTGTGTCAACGAAGCCGATTTCCCCGGAAGAGTGTATTATACGTCCTATCCCTGGCCCAGCGGTTATGACATTTATGAACGGGCTCTGCACTACCGTATCCATGAAATCATCAAAATCGATGTACGCGAAAAGGACGGGCTTGAGAATTGCCTCAACTATTTCATCGACCGGCACGATGGTCTTAAGGGAGGTGGCATTCTGAGTTTTTCTCTCCTGTATTGGGATTATGAGACTTACAACGGGCCTTCACAGAGCGGATACAAATGTATCGTGATTCCGGGAGGTGACACCGATGCTCCTCATGCGATGACGCTGGTCGGCTACGATATGGATGTCTGCTACGATGCCGACGGTGACGGTGAGATTTCCGAGATGGAAAAAGGCGCCTTTATTCTGGTCAATTCCTGGGGAACCCGCTGGGGAACCGAAGGACGCGCATACATTCCTTTCTATTATTTCATTCAGGACAAAGACAAAGGTGGGCTGGAAGGCGATTATTCTACCGTCATCGGAACGACTCCCGAATATGTGGAGCCGGAGCTTATCTACCGCATGAATATCCGCTACACATCGCGCAATGACCTACGTCTTGAATTGGGTGTCAACGACGGTATCAACCAACACGCCCCCAAATCGACCGCCATCACCTACCCTGTCTGCATCAGCGGCAGTGGAGGCGATTTGCCCATGGGAGGAAAAGGTGCCGTCATTGAAGGAGTGAAAATGTCTTTCGACTACTCCAAAGCCAGTCAGGCCGATGATATGCGTGCTCCCAACTATTTTGCCACGCTGACCCAAACGGCGGTGGGAAAAGTCGGAAATGGAGAACTGCAGTATCTGGAAGTGCTGAAAAAAGAGGGTGACAGTTACCGTTCTCTCGGCTTTATCAAGCCCAGTAAGACCGAAGGCGCCCTCAAAGGACGGAAGACCTGGAACATTGCCACCGCCGACCTGGTCAAGACCAAGGATGATTTGTGGTATGCTCCCATCGAGACCTCGGTCAATCCGCAACGTTGGAGCCAATACATCGAAAAAGGCCCTATCCAGCAGAATTTCATCCTGAAATGCGCAGACGGCAGTTTCGCCAAACTTAAAGTGGCAGAATACAAGGATCATATATTGAAGTTGGACATCACACACCGCAGAGACGGAGACAGGAGGTTTGATCAATGAAAATGAACTGTATTATTTCTCAGGGACGGAAAGGTTCCCGTTGGGTCATGACATTCATGGCAATTTCTTTGAGCATCGTAATGATGGATTCCTGTCGTGGAGACTGGCCTTCGGGCCCCCGTCAAAGCAATCATCAGGTGGAAATTGAACTGAAACCCGGATATTGGGTCTATTACTCTGTCGACCAAGACTGTATTGTCGGAGAATGCCGCATGAACGATGCCTCCGCCGATGCTGAATGGGCCAAACGGCTCGATTGGGATTTCGCCGTCAGCGAGGACGGATTCCGCACCAACAGCGGAAGTTCGGGTCAAGGACGTGGCGGTCTGATTCCCATCGCATCCGACAGCCTCTTCGAAAATATGTTAGAAGTGCCCGTCAGCGGATACTACGTTGACAGCCTCAGCAAAGTCTATATTCCGGAAGAACTGCCATAAGGCTCTCTCGTGAACTGTATATGAAGAAAGCGTCGTTTGGCCATTCACAAAAGCCGGACGACGCTTTCAACACTTATTCAGGTCAGGCATTCCTCTTGGAATGATATCATTTCAATGCTGCCTCCAGCTGACAGAGCGCCTGTTCAAGACGGGCACGGGGGCAAGCAATGTTCATACGCATATATCCGGTCCCATCCTCACCGAACATAGAACCGTCGTTGAGGGCCAGATGAGCCTTTTCCACAAACAATTTGACCAGATTCTCCTGTGAGAGGCCCAGCTGCTTGCAGTTGAGATAAATCAGGAAGGAAGCTTCGGGACGGATCATACTCAATTGAGGCAGACGTTCACGAAGGAAATTCTCCGTAAAATCAATATTCGCCTGCAGATAATCCAACAACTCACCCAACCACGCTTCTCCTTTGCGATAAGCACAAGCCGTAGCATGATAAGCGAAAATATGGCCGTGATCGAACTCGCCAGAAGCCATAAAAGCCTGAAAGCGTGTACGCAGTTTCTCATCGGTCACGATGGCGTACGAACTGGCCAGACCCGGCATATTGAAAGTTTTGCTGGGAGCCATCAATGTCAATGAAACCGAGGCTGCCTCCGCACTGACCGTAGCAAAAGGATGATGCTTGTATCCGGGCAGTG
>JAZRWU010000313.1:0-2028 GCA_045599885.1 Bacteroidales bacterium
GTGAAGCAGGGAATGAAGGTGGAAGTCCGCAGCGATATCTATCCCGATCAGGTATTTCCGGCCACTATTGAGATAGTGTATCCGACTATAGATGCCGGAAGCCATACTTTCCAGGCCAAATTGAACATTCCCAACAGCGGAGAAAAAATCCGTCCGGGTATGTACGTGCGTACCAGCATGGCCTTGGGTGAAGTGGATGCTATGGTTGTCCCTTATCAGAGTGTGCTGAAACTGACCGGCAGCAATGACCGCTATGTCTTTACCAACAAGGATGGCAAAGCTCACCGTGTGGCCGTTACCCTCGGACAGCGTTATGACGACCGTATTGAAATCATTCCCGTCGTTCCCGGTGATTTGAAGGAGGGCGACGAACTCATCGTTGTCGGTCAGGCCCGACTGGTCGACGATTGTGCATTGGAAATCGTAAAATAAGGAGAAATGGCAATCTACAAAACAGCAATCAACAAGCCCATCACAACGGCTTTGATATTTGTGGCCGTCATCATCATCGGCCTCTTCTCTCTCACGCGTCTGCCCATTGACCAGATGCCTGAGATGGATCCTCCCTACATTACGGTGATGACCACCTATCCCGGCGCTAATGCCAGTGAAATAGAAACCAATATCACCAAGATTATCGAAAATGCCCTGAACTCAGTGGACGGATTGAAAAATCTGACATCCACGTCCAAGGACAATATTTCCGTAGTGACTATGGAGTTCCAGTGGGGATTGAATTTGGATGAGCAGCTCAACGACATCCGCTCATACGTAGATTTGGTGTACGACAATCTGCCGGACGGTGTTTCCCGACCGATGATTCTGAAGCTCAACAGCAATTCCCGCCCCATCATGATGTTCGGTTTCACGGCTGAGGAGAGTTATCCCGGTCTGGACCGTATCATAGAGGACAATGTCACCAATGAGCTGAACCGTATCGATGGCATTGGAAACATTTCCGTCAGCGGTGCACCGGAGCGGTATATTTATATTGATCTTGATCCCAAGCAGTTGGATGCCTATGGCCTGAGTGTGGAAGTGGTCGGAAATGCCATCAGCAGCAACAACCTCGACCTGGCTTCCGGTACTGTCAAGATGGGCAAGGAGCAGTATCAGATGCGTGTCAAGGGAGAGTATGTTGAAAGTTCCGAAATCAATGACATTGTGGTGACCACCACGCCTGCAGGAAAGCAGATTTTCGTCCGTGATCTGGCGACGGTCCGCGATACCATCAAAGACCTTTCCCTGGATGAAAAAATCAACGGCAAGGATGGTGCCCGTCTGATGATTTCCAAGCAGACAGGAGCCAATACCGTGGCTATAGCCCGGCAGGTGAACAAAAAAATGAAGGAAATCAAGAAAAATCTGCCTCCGGATATTACGGTTACCCTGATCAACGACGGCTCTGAGGAAATTGTGAACGCCATCAACGGTTTGGCCGATTCTATTTTCTATGCTTTGCTGTTTGTGGTATTGGTTGTGTTCCTCTTCTTGGGTAACTGGCGCAGTACCATCATCATCGGATTGACTATCCCGATTTCCCTGATTACGGCTTTTGTATACCTGTTGGTGGCCGACAGTTCCCTCAACATCATTTCCCTGGCTTCCCTGACCGTGGCCATCGGCATGGTGGTGGACGATGCCATCGTGGTGTTGGAGAATATATCCAAACACATCGACAGGGGAGAGAATCCACGTGAAGCCGCTATCTGTGCCACCAACGAGGTCTGGACTTCCGTCATTGCCACCACGCTGGTCATAGTGGCAGTGTTTGTCCCGCTGACCATGCTGCCCGGTATTGCCGGCATCATGTTCAAGGAACTCGGTTGGATTGTCACCATCGTGGTATGTGTGTCTACAACTACAGCTATCACATTGATTCCTATGCTTTCCAGCAAAATGCTGAAAGAAAAGCCCTTCTTCTTGAACAAATTGGAAGAAGAGGAGGCCCGCAAGAAAGAAGAATCCAAAAAAATCACCTACGCAAAAACCTTTGGCCGAGTGTTCGATTCCATCGAGGCCTGGTAT
>JAZRWU010000314.1:0-2355 GCA_045599885.1 Bacteroidales bacterium
CACCACGCTGGGATCGACATCACCGCTGCGGGTGCCCATCATCAAGCCTTCGAGCGGAGTCAGACCCATGGTGGTGTCGATACATTTGCCGTTCCTGATAGCCGCGATGCTGCCGCCGTTGCCGATGTGCGCCGTAATGATACGTTGTTTTTCGTAATCCAAGCCCAGAATATCGCAGGCACGCTTGGATACATAACGGTGACTGGTACCGTGGAAGCCGTAACGACGCACGCCGTATTTGGTATAATACTCGTAAGGAATGGCGTACATAAAAGCTTTCGGAGGCATGGTCTGATGGAAAGCCGTATCGAAAACAGCCACCTGAGGCATGGAGGGTGCCAATTTGGAAACGGCTTCGATGCCGAGGAGATTTGGCGGATTGTGAAGCGGAGCCAAGGCGATGCATTCGTTGACGTTGCGGATGACATCATCGGTGATGAGCATACTCTGATTGAATTTCTCACCTCCGTGAACCACACGATGACCGACAGCGTCAATATCCTGCAATGAAGAGATGACAGCATATTCACCCTTGGTCAGGACATCGAAGATAAATTCAATTCCACTCGTATGTTCCGGAAAATCGTGTTCGAGAATGACCTTCTCACCCGAAGGTGCGGTCAGTTTCAGAAAGGAGCCTGGCAGCCCGATTTTCTCGATACCGCCCTGCGCCATCACGTTTTGGGCCTCCATGTCAAACAATTTGTATTTGATGGAGGAACTGCCACAGTTGAGGACTAATATTTTCATTTCTTTAAGCCAAGAGCCTGATTAGAGGTTATAATAATCATACGATAAACATCGTCCACGGAACAACCTCTCGACAAATCGTTGATCGGAGCGGCCATACCTTGGAGAATCGGGCCGACAGCACCGGCGCCGCCAAGACGCTGAACCAGCTTGTAGGCAATATTGCCGGCTTCCAAAGTCGGGAAGACCAGCACATCCGCATGTCCGCCGATTTCGCTGCCGGGAGCTTTTTGAGCGGCCACGGAGGCCACCAGAGCGGCATCGGCCTGAAGTTCACCGTCAATCTTGAGTTCGGGAGCCATTTCCTTGGCCAAACGGGTGGCTTCCACCACTTTATCGACCATTTCGTGCTTGGCGCTGCCCTTGGTGGAGAAACTCAACATGGCCACATGAGGTTCATAGCCACCCAGAACGCGGGCCGTCGAAGCCGTCGAAACGGCAATCTGGGCCAATTCCTCCGCCGTAGGATTGGGCGTAACGGCACAGTCGGCAAAGACCATCAGCCCGTCAGAGCCGTACTGCTTATCCTGGATGAACATCAGGAAAGCGCCGGAAACGACCGAAATGCCGGGCTGCGTTTTCACCAGTTGCAAAGCGGGACGCAGTACGTTGCCCGTTGAATTCATCGCGCCGGCCA
This sequence comes from Bacteroidales bacterium, assembly GCA_045599885.1. Lineage (GTDB taxonomy): Bacteria > Bacteroidota > Bacteroidia > Bacteroidales > UBA1402 > UBA1757. The sequence goes on from JAZRWU010000314.1 coordinate 1,388, forward strand.
CTTCTCCGTCCGCATCGCCGCTCTTGATCATCAGGCAGGCGAGATACAAAGGATCTTCCACTTTCTTGGCGGCCTCCTCGGGAGTCATACCTTTCTTTTTGCGAAGCTCATAGAGAAGTTCGGCATATTGATCTTTCTTGGGATGCTGCTTGGGATTGATTACCGTGGCTTTAGACAACTCGGTCAGTCCGTTTTCCTTGGCAAAAGCCTCCACTTCCGCCGGATCGGCGATCAGAATGATATCCGCAATTTTGTCCGCCAGAATCTGATTGGCGGCTTTCAGGGTTCTTGGTTCCGTTCCTTCCGGAAGCACAATGCGCTGCGGTGCGGCCTGTGCGCGGGAACTCATAATGTCAAATAATTTCATATCGGTAAATTATATGGTGGTTTCTTTATTCTTTATGGAACGCAATCTAACTTTTTTGAGAATCGACACCGCCTGACGGCCATTGGCTTCGTCACTGACAGCTGTCAGCCACTGCACCAGCTCGCCCAAACTGAGATTGGGAGTGATGCTTCCGTTCATGGCCACAGCGATATGACCGGTTTCCTCCGACACCACGATGGCCAATGCGTCTGTCTGCTGGGCGATACCCAAAGCGGAACGGTGACGCAGGCCGAACGATTGGGGGATATCCGGATCGCCGGAGACAGGCAGAATGCAGGCGGCGGCGGCAATCCGGCCCTTGCGGATAATCATGGCGCCGTCGTGCAAAGGTGTATTCTTGAAAAACACATTTTCGATAAGACGGCTGCTGACCGCGGCATCCAGACTCTCACCCGTACTCACATATTGGTCAAGGGACACTTTGCGTTCCAGCACAATCAAAGCTCCGGTTTTCGTTTGGGAAAGATTGTTGCAGGCTGCGCTGAGCTGTTCGACGTTGGTGTTGACGGAAGTCCGGCTATCGCGCGAGGAGAACCATTTGGCGAAACGGGTCCACTGCTGTCGGGAGCCCAACATGACG
>JAZRWU010000315.1:0-9564 GCA_045599885.1 Bacteroidales bacterium
TCATCGTCATAGCAGACATTCATGGCCGCACCCGAAAGCACGTACGAGGGACGGACCAGGACGGGATAGCCGACTTTGGCGATGAAATCCTTGATATCCTCGTGGCTGGTCAACTCTTTCCATGCCGGCTGATCGATGCCGAGGGTATCGAGCATCGCCGAGAATTTGTGACGGTTCTCCGCCCGGTCAATCGAGACGGGAGAAGTTCCCAGAATGGGCACGGACTGACGATGCAGTTTCATGGCCAAGTTGTTGGGAATCTGACCGCCCACAGACACAATCACGCCACGGGGCTGTTCGAGATCGATGACATCCAGCACCCGTTCAAAACTCAACTCGTCGAAATAGAGCCGGTCGCACATATCGTAGTCGGTCGAGACGGTTTCGGGATTATAATTGATCATGATGGCTTTGTAGCCGAGTTTGCGGGCAGTTTGCACGGCATTGACCGAACACCAGTCGAATTCCACGCTGCTGCCGATACGGTAGGCGCCGCTGCCGAGCACTACAACAGACTTCTCATTATTATAATAGGGTATGTCGTGCGCTTTGCCGTCGTAAGTCAAATAGAGGTAGTTGGTCAGTTCCGGATGCTCGGAAGCCACTGTCTCGATGCGTTTGACGGTAGGAAGAATCCCCAAGTTCTTGCGATGGGCGCGGACACGGAGATTTTCCTTCTCCAGATTGCCTTGGGGATGTTCCACAAAGCGGGCAATCTGAAAATCGGAGAATCCCAGACGCTTGGCCTCACGCAGCACATCTTCGGGAAGATCCTCAATCTTCTGATATGCCTCTAGCTTATGGGAATAATCACAGATATTCTTCATTCTTTCGAGGAACCAGGGATCAATCTTGGTCAGATCGAAAATCCGCTCAATGCTGTAACCGTGGTTCAAGGCATCGGCAATGGCGAAAATACGCAAATCGGAAGGATGGGAGAGCTCATAATCGAGATTGTCGAAACTCAGGTCGTCGTTGCCGACAAAACCGTGCATTCCCTGACCGATCATCCGCAGACCTTTCTGCAGGATTTCCTCAAAACTCTTGCCGATGGACATAATCTCACCGACGGATTTCATCGAAGAACCGATTTCGCGGGAAACACCTACGAATTTGGTCAAATCCCAGCGGGGAATCTTGCAGATGATATAATCGAGTTGAGGAGCCACGTAGGCCGAATTGGGTGTGCCCATCTCACCAATCTCGTCCAGACCATAACCCAAAGCCAGTTTGGCGGCCACGAAAGCGAGAGGATAACCGGTGGCCTTGGAGGCGAGGGCCGAAGAACGGCTCAGACGGGCATTGACCTCGATGATACGGTAGTCGTAGGTATCGGCGTTGAAAGCGAACTGAATGTTGCACTCGCCGACAATACCCAGATGACGGACACATTTTTTGGAAATGCCCACGAGCAGATCGATCTGATCCTGAGAAAGAGAGCAGGTCGGAGCCACCACAATGGATTCCCCGGTGTGGATACCCAGAGGATCGACGTTTTCCATATTGGCGACCGTGAAGCAATGGTCGTTTTTGTCCCGGATGACCTCAAATTCGATTTCCTTCCAGCCTTTCAGCGATTCCTCAATAAGAATCTGTTTGGAGAAAGAGAAGGACTGTTCGGCCAAGGCGATGAATTCCTCTTTGTTGGTGCAGATACCGCTGCCGAGACCGCCGAGGGCGTATGCGGAACGGATCATGATCGGGAAACCGATGCGCTGCGCTGCCTCAAGAGCATCATCCATAGTCTCAACAGCTTGGCTGACGGGCGTTTTCAAGGCGATTTCATTCAATTTCCGAACGAAAAGATCACGGTCTTCCGTATACATGATAGCCTCGACTGAAGTGCCAAGCACCTTGACCTGATACTTTTCCAGGACACCGCTCAGATAAAGTTCGGTGCCGCAGTTGAGGGCAGTCTGTCCTCCAAATGCGAGCAGGATGCCGTCAGGACGTTCTTTTGCAATAATTTTTTCAACAAAAAAAGGTGTCACTGGCAGGAAATAAACCGTGTCTGCGATACCTTCTGACGTCTGAATTGTGGCAATGTTGGGATTGACCAGAACGGATCGGATACCCTCTTCGCGCAAGGCCTTCAAAGCTTGGGAACCTGAGTAGTCAAACTCACCGGCCTGTCCGATTTTCAAGGCTCCGGAACCCAAGACCAGTACTTTTTTAAATTCCTGATTCATAGAATGTTATGGTAGTCGTTTGTAGAATTCATTTCTTGGACAAAAGTAGTACTTTTTTGGTGTACTTTCAAGGGCTTTCAAAATAATTTTAAAAGCATTTCATAATATGTCCGCTTCATACTACTTTTGCAGTACCAATTACAATATTATTATGTATAGAACGCATACTTGCGGGGAACTCCGCATCGGAAATGTCCATCAGGACGTGACACTTGCCGGCTGGATACAACGCCTGCGCAAGATGGGAGGCATGACTTTCATCGACCTGCGTGACCGTTACGGCATCACTCAGCTGGTTTTCAATCAGGAGAGCCAGCCTGAACTTTTCGAGAACGCCAACCGTATGGGACGGGAATGGGTGATTCAAGTCAAAGGCACTGTGGCCGAGCGTTACAACAAGAACGCCAATCTGCCCACCGGAGACATTGAAATCATCGTTCACACCCTCAACGTGTTGAATGCCGCCATGACTCCGCCTTTCACCATTGAGGACGAAAGCGACGGTGGAGACGACCTGCGTATGCAATACCGTTATCTCGACCTTCGCCGTCCCATCGTGCGCCACAACCTGGAATTGCGCCACAAGATGGCCATGGCTATCCGTCATTACCTGGATGCGCAGGATTTCCTCGAAGTCGAGACGCCCGTTCTGATCAAGTCCACGCCCGAAGGCGCCCGCGATTTTGTGGTTCCTTCCCGTATGAATCCGGGCGAGTTTTACGCGCTGCCTCAGTCGCCGCAACAGTTCAAACAGTTGCTGATGGTTTCCGGATTTGACCGTTACTTCCAGATTGTCAAGTGTTTCCGCGACGAGGACCTTCGTGCCGACCGTCAGCCGGAGTTCACTCAAGTGGATTGCGAAATGTCGTTTGCCGAGCAGGAGGATATCCTTCAGATTTTCGAAGGGCTGATCAAATATCTGTTCCGCGAAATCCGTGGCATCGACTTCCAAGAGCCATTCCTGCGTATGACCTGGGCCGACGCCATGAAGTATTACGGCAGCGACAAGCCGGATATGCGCTTCGGAATGAGATTCGTTGAAATTAAAAACTTGACCGAAGGACGCCATTTCGGAGTTTTCGATTCAGCGGAATATGTCGGCGCCATCTGCGCTCCGGGTTGTGCGGTCTATACGCGCAAGCAACTGGACGAACTGACCGAATACGTGAAACGTCCTCAGATAGGGGCCAAAGGCTTGGTTTATGTCCGCTGCGAGGAAGACGGCCATTTCAAATCGTCGGTGGACAAATTCTATTCCCAGGAAGACCTCAAAGCCTGGGCAGATGCCTGTCAGGCTCAAGTGGGCGACTTGCTGCTGATTCTCTGCGGTCAGACGATGCCCACCCGCAAAGCACTCTGTGAGCTACGCCTCGAAATGGGACGCCGCCTCGGCTTCTGCGACAAGAATAAATTCGCACCGCTTTGGGTCGTTGATTTCCCGATGTTCGAATGGGACGAAGAGACTCAACGCTTCTATGCCATGCATCATCCTTTCACTTCACCGAAAAAAGAAGACATCCAATATCTCGAAAGCGACCCCGGACGGGTCTGCGCCGATGCCTACGATATGGTCATCAATGGAGTGGAGTTGGGAGGAGGAAGTATCCGTATCCACGACAGCGTGCTACAACACCGCATTTTCAAAGCACTCGGTTTTACCGATGAAAAGGCGGAATATCAATTCGGATTCCTGATGAATGCCTTCAAATTCGGAGCTCCGCCACACGCCGGTCTGGCTTTCGGATTCGATCGTATGGTCTCGATGTTCGCCGGTCTGGACTCTATCCGCGACTGCATCGCTTTCCCGAAAAACAATTCCGGCCGCGATGTGATGAGCGGCGCACCTTCTATCATTGACGACACGCAGTTGGATGAGCTTTGCCTCAAAGTCAGTCTTCCTGCCGGTAAGAAATAATGTTTACGCTTCATTTTTCCCGTTTTCATCGGGCATTTTGAAGCAAAAATCATCCTATCACCATCTTCTCTTTTTCTGCGGATACGGAAAAGAGAAGAAGGCATTCAGGCTCAACTCCGGAAGATGGAGGCAAAGCCTGAAAATCTTTTTTATCAAGCGTATAGGATAATATTATATATATAGTTATGAATATCAATTGTTTCTGTCAATGGATGGAAGAAAGGACAGCTCCTTTGAGACTCCAGGAATCCTACGATAATGCCGGCCTTCAGGTGGGAGATCCGGAAGCGGAAATCACAGGCGTTCTGATATGCCTGGACGTGACCGAAAAAGTCATAGAAGAGGCCATCGGCTTGGGATACAATCTGGTTTTATCACATCATCCGTTGATATTCAAATCATTACATCATCTGACAGGCCAAACGTCCTCCGAACGTTGTGTGATGAAAGCCCTGCGTAATCACATAGCCGTATATTCGGCCCACACCAATCTGGACAGCGTCCTCCACGGAGTCAGCGCAAAAATGGCAGAACGCCTCGGATTGCAAGCATGCCACTTCCTTTCTCCTTCACAGAAATCTGAAACTCAATGGCCTGCCGGACTCGGTATGGTAGGAAATTTGCCCGATGAAATGGACGAATATACATTCTTGACATTTGTGAAATCATCATTCGCAGCCAAGACGCTGCGACATTCTGCTTTAAGAGGTAAAAATGTCAGGAAAGTGGCACTTTGCGGTGGTTCCGGAGCGGAATTTCTCGAAGACGCCGTGAGGGAAGGGGCCGACGCCTATCTGACCGCCGATGTGAAATATCATCAGTTCCAACAGGCCGACGGAAGATTGCTGTTCATCGATGCCGGACATTATGAAACGGAACAGTTTACAAAAGAATTACTTTACGGTTTTTTGTCAAAAAATATTCCTAACTTTGCCGTCCGGATTTCGGAGCAGTGCGAGAATCCCGTAAAATACTTCTGATACTTAATCATCAACTATTTATATAACATGGCTACTGAAAATTCGAAAGCTGAAACCAAAGAGATGACCGTCGAGGAGAAACTCCGTTCACTCTATGATTTGCAAGTGGTTGCTTCTGAAATCGACAAGATCAAAATTCTGAGAGGCGAGCTTCCTTTGGAGGTTCAGGACTTGGAAGATGAAATCGCCGGTCTCCAGACCCGTATCGAGAACTTCAAGACCGATATCAAGGCTTGTCAGGAAGAAATCAAAAACCGTAAGGCCGATATCAACAACTCGAAAGCTCTGATTGAAAAATATCAAGGTCAGCAGGACAATGTACGCAACAACCGCGAATACGATTTCTTGAGTAAAGAAATTGAATATCAAGGACTTGAAATTGAATTGGCAGAAAAGCGCATCCGCGAGGCGGAAGCCAGCGGGAAATTCAAATCGGAAGAACTGAACGCATCCGAAGAAGAACTGGTGGAGAAGGGTAAAGACCTCGAAGTCAAGAAAGCCGAACTGGAGGAAATCATTTCCGAGACCAAAACTCAGGAAGAAGAACTCCGCGTCCGCGCCGCCGGTTTGGAAGAGCAGATTGAACCGCGTTTGCTTCAGGCATTCAAGCGCATCCGTAAAAATGCCCGCAACGGTCTGGCCGTCGTCACCGTGGAACGCGATGCCTGCGGCGGTTGCTACAACAAGATTCCGCCACAAAGACAATTGGATATCCGTATGCGTAAGAAAGTGATTGTATGTGAATATTGTGGCCGCATCATGGTCGATCCCGAACTGGCACAGTCTGAAAAAGCCCATTCCGACGAGGAAAACAACGGATAACTTCCTCCCATCGCTCATAAGCAATAAGCTCTGGCACAATCTGTCATTTGTGTCAGAGCTTTTTTACCGGAACCTATGAGAAGGTCAGGGCTTCAAATCGTTGAAATCAGGAATTTCGCGAAGGAAGTCATATCGTTGGGCCTCATAGTCCATACGGCAGCCATAATGACACAATCCGTTGCTGACCAATAGATAAGGAGCCTTCAACGTCCAATCGTATCGGAGAATCTGCATAAACACCTCCTGGGTGATTCTGACTTCAGGAGCCTTGTATTCGACAATCACCAAAGGACGGCACTGACTGTCAAACACCACCGTATCACAGCGTTTTTTGGTTCCACAGACTTCAATACTGTATTCATTGGCCATACGTCCGCTGGGAAAGTGCTTGTGTTCACAAAGATAATGACAGAAATGCTGCCGCACCCATTCTTCGGGACTGAGCGCCACATAACGTCTTCGGAGAAAATCGAAGATCTGACGCTTCCCGTCCTTTTCACGGATTTTCATTTCGAAGCCGGGCAAGTTTAATGCAAACATTTCGTACATTTGTGCTGTTCGTATGCAGCATACTGCGATGGATGCCAAAGATAACCAAAACCATCGGATATATGGCCAAGAAAGAGAGCAACTTGCAGGAAATAATCGCGGAAATCGCCGCACAACAATTCCATCCCGTCTATTTTTTCATGGGAGAAGAGCCGTACTATATTGATTTCCTGACAGATTACCTCATAGAGCATTTTCCGATGAGCGAGGAGGAGAGGGAGTTCAACTTGCAGATTCTATACGGGACACGCGAAGTTTCGACGGCTCAAATCATATCTACGGCAAGGCACGTCACGATGTTCGGCGACCGTCAGCTGATTGTGGTGCGGGAAGCCCAGCAGATACGTAATTTCGAAGATGAATTTCTGGCCTATGTCAAAGCTCCGATGCCATCGAGTGTTGTGGTGGTCAACTACAAAGGAAAAACCATAGACAAACGCAAGAAACTGGCTGCGGAATTGATGCAAAACGCTTGCCTTTTCGAATCCAAAAAACTGTATGACAATCAGATACCAGCGTGGATCAGCGATTATGCACGCAACAGGGGAATGCAGATAGAGGAGAAGGCCTCGCAGATGCTGGCTGAATTCCTGGGTAACGATTTGGGCAGAATAGTCGGAGAAATCAACAAACTGAATCTGATTCTCAGTGACAAAAAGCCGACAGACGCCTCCAAAAAGCCACTTATCACACCCGAGCTCATCGAACGCAATATTGGAGTCAGCAAAGATTACAACAACTTCGAGTTGATTGACGCCTTGAAACAGAAGGATATTCTGAAAGCGGAAACTATCGCTCATCATTTTTCCAAAAATCCCAAAGACAATCCTCTGGTGCTGACCTTAGTGGTTTTGTATGATTTTTTCTCAAAACTGCTTATCTACCAATATCTTGTGGACAAATCGCCTTCAGCGGCAGCGTCCCGTATGGGAGTGGCGCCTTTTCAAGTACGCAATTATGAGACGGGAGCGCGCTATTACACCCGGCGGCAGGCCTTGAGAAACATCCGACTGATCCGTGAATACGACGCCAAATCCAAAGGCTACCGGCAGGCGGCCACCAACGATGGAGAATTGTTACGAGAATTGTTGATTCAATTGATGAGATAAGGAAATTTCCCCGATGAAAACGGCAATTTCCGTAGCCCTAATCCCTTTTCCTAAGAACGACCGCCGTTCTGGCAGGCAGGTACAGACGCAGCCATTCCAATCCGTCATTCTCAGCCGGCTTTGATTGGGCCTGCGTATAGTGGATCATCTCATCATCCTCCAAGCCAAATCCGCCATAGACAGGAGCATCCGTATCCAAAACAGTCTGATAACTGCCCTTGGGTACCAAAATCCCGTAATCCGAAAAAGAACGCGAAGGATTCATATTAAACACAAACAGCAAATCCTCCCGCTGGAAAGCCAGAATCTGATCGCCATCGTGACAGCAACGCAAACAGAGAGGAAGCTTCTGGAAATTCCGCGTCTGTGAGACCAAGGAAATCATAGCCCGGTCGAAAGCCAACAGAAATTGATATTTCAGGTCTTGATTGTCAGCCAAACTCCATTGACGGCGGGCGTATTGATATGACCAAGCGTTGCCTGCACGGGGAAAATCTATCCATTCAGGATGCCCGAATTCATTGCCCATAAAATTAAGATAACCGCCATTGATAGTCGAAAGCGTCAAAAGACGGATGATTTTGTGCAAAGCCATGCCGCGATTCACACTCCAAGTCTGGTCAAAACGCTGCATGTGCCAATACATATCCGAATCTATCAATCTGAAAATGATTGTTTTATCTCCCACAAGCGCTTGGTCGTGACTTTCCGCATAACTGATAGTCTTCTCGTCAGCACGGCGGTTGGTCAATTCCCACCACAAAGAACCAGGTTTCCAATCTTCATCCTTATATTCCTTGATAAGTTTAATCCAGAAATCCGGAATGCCCATCGCCATCCGATAATCGAATCCGATACCTCCATCTTTGACAGGAACAGCCAAACCAGGCATTCCGCTCACCTCTTCGGCAATCGTGACAGCCTTCGGATTGACTTCGTGTATCAGTTTATTGGCCAAGGTAAGGTAGCAAATCGCATCTCCATCCTGATTCAGGTTGTAATAATCAGCATAACTGCCAAAAGACTCACCCAAACCGTGACTGAGGTAGAGCATCGAGGTGACCCCATCAAAGCGGAAACCGTCAAAATGAAACTCTTCCAACCAATATTTGCAATTGGAAAGGAGAAAATGCAGCACCTCGTTGCGCTGATAATTGAAACAAAGCGAATCCCAAGCCGGATGCTCACGGCGCGGACCGGAATGGAAATACAGGTCGGGGCTGCCATCAAAGAGCCCAAGGCCTTCTTGGGTATTCTTAACTGCATGAGAATGAACAATATCCATTATCACAGCCAAACCATAGCCATGAGCCTCGTCAATAAGAGCCTTCAGTTCTTCAGGAGTACCGAAACGGGAGGAGGGAGCAAAGAAACTCGACACATGATACCCAAACGAGCCATAATAGGGATGCTCCTGAACCGCCATAATCTGGATAGCATTATATCCGTTTTGGACAATTCTGGGCAACACATCACGTCGGAATTCATCGTAGGTGCCCACAAGACCTTCTTCTGTAGCCATACCGATATGGCACTCATATATCAGGAGTGGATCGGTCTTAGGTTTGAACGATGAATGCTTGAAGACATACGCCTGTTCAGGACACCATACCTGCGCTGAGAAAAGAGCCGTTTTTCCGTCCTGAACCACACGGGTCGCCCAAGCCGGGATGCGTTCTCCGCTTCCTCCGGGCCATTCCACAAACAATTTGAACAAATCACCGTGCCGAAGAGCGTCCAAAGGCAATTCAATTTCCCAAACACCGTTCTCAAGCCTTGAGAGGGCATATTCTGGCAAAATTTTCCAATTTGAGAAATCTCCGAATAGGTATATACAGCTTGCGTTTGGTGTCCATTCGCGGAAAGTCCATGATTTTTCACCTCGGTGAAGACCAAAATACAGATGGCCGTTGGCAAAATCGGACAGCTTTTGCTGACCGCACAATTCCGCCTCCCGTTCGAGCAGATAACGGTAACGGCCTTCAATAGCCGACTAATAA
>JAZRWU010000316.1:0-12872 GCA_045599885.1 Bacteroidales bacterium
GCGATGGTGCGCAGGATGTTGAGGCGTTTGGCGGCGAGGCAGGCGAGGATGTTGGTCTCCGCATTGGCCGTCAGAGCGATATAGGCTTGGGCGTACAGGATGCCTTCGTCCTTGAGCAAGTCGGCATCCCGTCCGTCACCGTGTATGACCATCACTTTGTCGCGCAATCTTTCCTTGATAATCTCAGCGCGGCGTAAATCGGATTCTATGATTTTGACATTCAGTTCTTTGGATATCTCTTCGGCGGCCAAAACCGCAATGCGGCTGCCTCCCATGATCATGACATTGCTGACATCCTCCAGCGGCTTGCCGGCAATGACGCGGACGGTCTCGATGTGTTCCTGAGTGGTGACGAAATAGACCATGTCGTCGGCCAGCACCATGTCGCGTCCACCGGGAATGATGGTCTCGCGTCCCCGTTGGATGACGGCGATACGGCTGGTCTCACTGGGTGAGAATATCTCCATCAGCTGTTTGCCGACGATAGGCGCGCCTTCGCGGATTTTGACCCCCAGCAATACCAGCGCTCCGTTGTCGAATTCGTAATATTGGCGTACCCAAGGCCGTTTGACCGATTGGGCGATTTCCTCGGCGGCCAGAATCTCGGGACAGATCAAAGTGTCCACGCCCATCACGTTGAAATACCCCTTATAGCGTTCTTCGACATATTCGCCGTTTTCCACGCGGGCCACGGTTTTACGGACGCCGAGATTCTTGGCGATATAGCAGGCGATGAGATTGCGGCTCTCGTCGGGGGTCACTCCGATAAAGAGGTCGGCGGAAGCGCAGCCTGCCTCTTTCAGACTGGCGATGGAGGTGGGAGAACCGATGAGGGTCATCAGGTCGTAGTTGCTGTTGAGGTTGTTGAGCACCTCTTCGTTCTCATCTACGATCACGATGCTGTAATTCTCTTTCGAAAGCAGTTTGGCCAAATGGACGCCGACTTCTCCGGCTCCTCCTATTATGATTCTCATAAGTCAGTTTCTTTCAATGGATTTCCGTATAGATGGATGATTTCGCGGCGCAGACTCTTTTCGTCAAGGCCGCAGAATTCGCGCTGGTGGGCCAGGTCGCCGTGTTCCACAAAACAGTCGGGCAGACCCAGACGCACGACGCGCAGGGAAGAACCTTCATCCTGCAGCGCTTCTGACAGCGCGGAGCCGAAGCCGCCGGTGCGGGCGCCGTTCTCGATGCTGAGAACTACGTCGAATTCCCGGGCGATTTCGCGTACCAGTTTCTTATCCAAAGGCTTGATGAAAATAAAATCATACAAAGCCGGTCGGATGGCCGGATTTTCTTCCTGAATCTCCTCCAGGATATGGCGTACGCTCAGGCCGATGGGACCTATGGTGGCGATGGCGAGATGCCGGCCTTCCAGCAGACGCCGGCCTTGACCCACCGGCAGCAGCTCCATCGGTTTTTTCCAGTTGGCCACATAACCCTTTCCCCTCGGATAGCGGATGATGAAAGGCCGGTCGGCCAGGGCCTGTGCCGTGAAAAGCAGATTCCGGAATTCTATTTCGTCGATGGGCGAGGCGATGGTCAGATGGGGAATGCAGCGCAGGGCGGCTATGTCGAAGGCTCCCTGATGCGTCACTCCGTCTTCGCCCACCAGACCGGCGCGGTCAAGGCAGAGAACGACCGGCAGCCTTTGAATGGCCACATCGTGGATGATATTGTCGTAGGCCCGTTGCGAGAACGTGGAATAGATATTGCAATAAGGAATCAGTCCTTCGCGGGCGAGTCCGGCCGAAAAAGTCACGGCATGTCCTTCGGCGATGCCCACGTCAAACACGCGGTCCGGATAGAGCTTCATCATGGGAATCAGCCCGCAACCGGTGGGCATGGCCGGAGTCACCGCCACGATGCGCGGATTCTGCTCCGCCAGCTCTATCAATGTCTGACCGAAAACATCCTGAAAACGGATAGGTTGCGTTCCGTCCTCCACTTTGGCCTGCCGCGATTCGCCCGTGCCGATGTCGAATTTTCCGGGTGCGTGGAAACGGGTGGCATCCTGTTCGGCAGGAGCGTAACCCTTGCCTTTGACGGTGCGGATATGAAGCACCCGAGGCCCGGTCATATTCTTGAGTGTGTTGAGAATACGTACCAGCTTGACGACATCGTGTCCGTCCACCGGAGCGAAATAACGGATGTCCATATCGTTGAAGAGGCAGTTGCTCTGATGGCTGAACAGACTGAGCATGTGGTTCTCGAAACGCAGCAGTCTGTTCTTGCGGGCATCGTTCATCAAGCCCATTTTTTTGAACAGCAGATAGACGCGCCAACGGAAATTGTTGTAGTGGCGCGAGGTCGAGATGCGTGTGAGCGAACGGCTGAATCCTCCGATGCTGCGGTCTATGGCGTACTTATTGTCGTTGAGGATGACAAGAACGTTGTTGTCGTATTCGGAGAGGTTGTTGAGCGCTTCGTAGGCCAAGCCGCCGCTCATGGCTCCGTCTCCGATGACGGCCGTGACAATACGGTGCTCGCCCCGGGCCCGCGAGGCGATGTCCATACCGAGAGCCGCCGAAAGTGAATTGGAGGCGTGCCCGGCGATGAAGGCATCGTAGGGACTTTCATCCGGATTGGGGAAACCGCTGAGACCACCCCATTGCCGGTTGGTGTGAAATTGATCCAGCCGTCCTGTCAGGATTTTATGTCCGTATGCCTGATGTCCGACATCCCAGACAATCCGGTCGTAAGGCGTGTCCAGAACGTAGTGTAACGCAACCGTAAGTTCTATGGTGCCCAACGATGCGGCCAGATGACCGGGATTCTCCGACAATTCCTTGATGATGAACTGGCGGAGCTCACGGCAGACCTCAGGAAGTTCCTTGACGGGAAGCTTCTTCAGATCGGCGGGCGAGTGCAGGGTGTTCAGTATCGATGCGGTTTCTTCCATAGATGGGAAAACGGTATTCGTATTCAAATTGACAAAGATAGAATAATTTCAGAAAAAAAGGAAAAAAGAGTATCTTTGTCAGAAAATGGAAGGTTTCATGAATATGGAATTTAGAACGGCTTTCCCCGTCAAATGCGGAATGAGTCTCCGATGCGGAGAACGTATCCTGACGATGGGCTCCTGTTTCGCGGACCGTTTTGCCCAAAAACTGAAAGACAGCGGATTTCGGGTGGAACAGAATCCTTTCGGAACACTCTACAATCCGATGTCGGTCGTGAAGAATCTGGAACGTCTTTGGTGGCGCAACCAGTTTCACGAGGAAGACCTTTTTGAATACGAAGGCCTTTACGGCAGCCTCGCTCATCATACCTCGTTCTCGGGCAACGATCCGGAACAGGTGTTGGAAAACATTCAGCAGCGTTTTCAGCAGGCTTCCGAAGCTCTTCATGCGGCCGATTGTCTGATACTCACTTTCGGCACTTCCTGGGTGTATGCTTTTGCGGAAACCGGTAAAATCGTGGCCAACTGTCACAAGCTGCCGGATTATCTTTTTACCCGCCGTCGCTTGGAAGTCAATGAGATAGTGGAGTACTACCGGGAGTTTCTCGGTGCTGTCCTCGAAGAGAAGCCCGATTTGAGAATTCTGATGACAGTGAGTCCCATCCGTCATTTCAAGGACGGAGTCCACGAGAATACGTTGAGCAAGTCGGTGCTGCATCTCGCCATAGATGAATTGGAACTGGAATTCAGTCAGGTGCATTATTTTCCGGCATACGAGCTTCTGATGGACGATCTCCGCGATTACCGTTATTATGCGGACGATATGCTGCATCCCTCCGAACAGGCTGTCCGTTATGTCTGGGAAAAATTCAGTGAAGCCCTGTTTGATAAGGAAACCTTGGAATTGGCCAGTCAGCTGGAACAAATCCACAAAGCTATGGAACACAGGCCTTTTCATCCCGAGGATGAGGCTTATCTGCGTTTCGCGCAAAAGAATTTGGCGGCCGTGGAGTTGCTTCAGTCGCGTTTCCCCTCCATGGATTTCCGGGTGGAGCGTGATTTTTTCGACCGGGCGGCCCATCCCCTGATTGTCCCGAAACCATTCAGAACAGCTTCAGAAGATTGAGCTGACGTCTCACATTTTACTATTCAATTTGGGAATCATATATGAATTACAGCATTGAAGAAATCGCCTCGCTGATTCAGGCAAAATCGCAGATCAGTTTACCGGGAACCACCGTCCGCTGCCTTCTGACCGACAGCCGCAATCTCCTGGTCCCCGAAAGCACTCTTTTTTTCGCATTGAAAAGCCAGAGCAACAACGGTCACCGTTATATTGAAGACCTGTATCGCCGTGGGGTGCGCAATTTTGCCGTTACGGAGAATTCCCCTCAGCTCGATGAGATGATGCGGCACGCCCAGGCCAACTTCCTGATGGTCCGTGATGCGCTTGGAGCCTTGCAGACGCTTGCCGCCGACTGCCGTCTCCGTTTCCAGGCACCGGTGCTGGCGATTGCCGGCTCCAACGGTAAAACCATCGTCAAAGAATGGATTTGGCAGCTTCTCCGCGAGGATTTCAGAATCAGCCGCAGTCCGGGCAGTTTCAATTCTCAAGTCGGTGTGCCGCTTTCCCTCTCGATGATGGAGGATGACAGCCGTTTGGCCGTCATTGAGGCCGGAATCTCACAGCCCGGCGAGATGGACACGCTCCGGGATATCGTGCGTCCCGACTGGGGACTTTTCACCCACCTCGGCCCGGCCCATCAGGAGAATTTCGAGAGTCTGGAGTCCAAACTCGATGAGAAACTGAAGTTGTTTGAGAAATGTAAAGTGCTGGTTTATTGCGCAGACGATGAGACGGTGGCGGCCCGGGTGGAAAAACTTCCCGCATCTGTCCGCCGTTTTGCCTGGACTGCCGGCCAAAAAGAGGCGGCCGTGAGTTTCCGCCTCGACCGTTTCGATACACACACCTTGATTACGACCTTTTGGAAAGGCTACAACCGGGTCTTCCGCCTTGAGTTCATTGATGAGGCTTCGGTCGAGAATGCCCTCCATTGTCTCGCACTGCTCCGTATGATGGAACAGGAAGGAAACATCCGGATTGATCCCAATGTCGTGGCATCCAGGATGCTGCAACTTGAACCCGTGGCCATGCGCCTGGAAGTGAAAGAAGGACGCCATTCCTGTGTGCTGATCAACGATACCTATAATTCGGATATTCAGGCGCTCGAACTGGCCTTGGAATTTCAGGCCCGCCGTCTTCCTTCGGAAGGTATGCAGCGCAGTCTGATTCTGTCGGATATCTATCAAAGCGGTCAGACGGATGAGCAATTGTATGAATGTGTGGCCGATTTGGTGAGAAAACACCAGATCGGACGCTTCATCGGCATCGGGCAGAAACTGGCGGCCCATTCGGATAAATTTCCGGTGACAGCCCGTTTCTTCCTGACAACGGAGGATTTTCTGGCCTCTCCCTTGGCCGATACCATGTATAATGAGCTGATTCTGATCAAAGGTTCCCGAAGATTCGGATTCGAACGGATCAGCGAGCGTCTGGCTCTTAAATCGCATACGACGGAATTGGAAGTGAATCTGGATGCTATTGTTCACAATCTCAAGTATTTCCGTTCACTTATCAAACCTGGAACCCGTCTGGTGGCCATGGTCAAAGCGGAGGCCTACGGATTGGGAGCTGTGGAGGTGAGCAAAACCTTGCAGGCTCATGCCTGTGATGTGCTGGCCGTGGCCGTGGCCGACGAGGGCGTGCGTTTGCGGAATGCCGGAATCAGTATTCCCATCATGGTCATGAATCCCGAAACAGGAATTTTCCCCTTGTGCAGCCGGTACAATCTGGAACCGGAAATCTACAGTTTCAAGCTGTTGGCCGATTTCATCCAGGCAGGGGAGCGTTTGGGTATCCAGTCCTATCCGGTACATATCAAATTGGATACCGGTATGCACCGTCTTGGCTTTTCAGAGGAGGATCTTCCGCAATTGATTGATATTCTCCATCATCAGAATGTGTTGCGTGTCGCCACCATTTTCTCGCATCTGGCCGGAAGTGATGAAGACACGTTTGACGATTATACCCAGACTCAATGGGAACTGTTCAACCGTATGTCGGAAACCATCCGCGAGGCGATGCCGTACAAGATTCTGCGCCATATCCTCAATTCGGCCGGCATCGAGCGTTTCCCGCAGTGGCAATGCGATCAGGTGCGGCTGGGCATCGGCCTGTACGGCATTTCGGTGGCTCATCCCGAAGCCTTGCGCCCCGTGGCGGCCCTTAGGACCAAAATCCTTCAGATTCACGATTTCAAAGAGGGCGATACCATAGGCTACAGCCGTACGACACGTCTGACACGCAATTCCCGTATTGCCACGCTGCCGGTGGGCTATGCGGACGGATTGAACCGTCACAACCGGGGCTGCGAGGTGCTGGTCAACGGTCACCGTGCCCCTATCATGGGCAATATCTGCATGGATGTCTGCATGATAGATGTGACAGGCATTCAGGCGGAAGAGGGTGACAAGGTTGTGATTTTCGGTGAGGGCCTGAGCATTTCGGAAGTGGCATCCCGCATCGGGACGATTCCATACGAAGTGCTGACTTCGGTCTCTCAACGAGTCAAACGGGTGTATTTCCAGGATTAGCATTCTTTAAGGAGATAAAACGTTTCAATTGTTGAAAACAGTTGTTTTTTCATCTCATTATTGCTATCTTTGTAGCAGTCGAGTGGGATTATGCCTTGTGTCCTGAGGTTTTTCCGGGTTGACTGTCAGGATTTCGTCATTCGACTATGTATCAGTACATTATCAACACTATTATTAATCAATAAGGTGGTATTGTTGAAGCCACTGAAAAGTATTTTATTATGAGTCAGAAACATCCAAAAGTCGGTATCCGTCCCATCATCGACGGTCGCGAAAGAGGTGTGCGTGAAAGCCTTGAAGCGCAAACTATGAACATGGCCAAGAGTGTGGAAAAACTCCTGACCTCCACTTTGAAATATAACGACGGCACTCCGGTGGAATGCGTCATCGCCGACGGTACGATCGGCCGCGTGGCTGAAGCCGCTGCCTGCGCTGAGAAATTTGAACGCGAAGGCGTCGGTCTGACCATCAGCGTAACTCCCTGCTGGTGCTACGGAACCGAGACCATCGATATGAATCCGTATTATCCGAAAGCCATTTGGGGCTTCAACGGAACCGAACGTCCGGGTGCCGTTTATCTCGCAGCCGCTCTGGCCGGACATACCCAGAAAGGTCTTCCCACCTTCGGCATCTATGGCCGTCACGTACAGGATGCCACCGATACGGAAATTCCCGAGGACGTCAAGGAAAAACTGATCCGCTTCACCAAGGCCGGTATCGCCGTGGCTGAAATGCGTGGCAAGTCCTATCTTTCCATCGGTGGTCCCGCCATGGGTATTGCCGGTTCGGTGGTCGATCCCAATTTCTTCCAGGATTATCTTGGAATGCGCAACGAATACATCGATATGGTCGAAATCAGCCGTCGTGTCGATAAGGGCATTTTCGATCCCGAAGAATACAAAAAAGCCTACGAGTGGACGCTCAAGAACTGCAAAGTCAACGAAGGTCACGATTACAACACGCTTTGGCAGCATACCCGTGAGGAAAAGGACGCCGATTGGGAATTCATTGTCAAGATGTATCTGATTATCCGCGACTTGATGAGCGGTAACTCCAAGCTGAAAGAACTTGGTTTCGGTGAGGAATCTCTGGGACACAACGCTATCGCCGCCGGTTTCCAAGGTCAGCGTCAATGGACGGACTATATGCCCAACTGCGATTTCCCCGAGGCATTGCTCAATACCTCTTTCGATTGGAACGGCCGTCGTCGTCCTTATATCCTGGCTACCGAAAACGACTCACTCAACGGTATGTCGATGCTGTTCGGTCATCTGTTGACCAACCGCGCCGTGATGTTCTCGGATGTCCGGACCTATTGGAGCCCTGAGTCGGTTGAGCGCTGCACCGGTCACAAACTCGAAGGCCGCGCCGCCAACGGTTTCATCCATCTGATTAACTCCGGAGCCACCTGCCTGGACGCTACGGGTCAATGTTCCGATGCCGAAGGCAAGCCGGTTATGAAACCTTTCTGGGAAATCTCCGAAGCAGAAGAGAAGAAATGCCTCGAAGCTACCACCTGGTATCCAGCTGACTGCGGCTATTTCCGCGGTGGCGGTTTCTCTTCGCAGTTCCTCAGCAAGGGCGACATGCCTGTCACCATGATGCGTCTCAACATTGTCAAAGGTCAGGGTCCGGTGCTTCAAATCGCAGAAGGCTGGACGGTCGATATCGATCCCGAGGCATTCGACATCATCAACAAACGTACCGACAAGACTTGGCCGACCACCTTCTTCGCTCCGCGTTTGAATGAAACCGCTCAGTTCAAGGATGTCTATAGCGTGATGAACAACTGGGGTGCCAACCATGGTGCCATCGCATACGGCCATATCGGTGCCGATCTGATTACGATGGCTTCGATTCTCCGTATTCCTGTCTGCATGCACAATGTGGAGGAAGACAAGATTTTCCGTCCTTCCGCCTGGAACTCCTTCGGTATGAATTTCGAAGGTGCCGATTACCGTGCCTGCCAGAACTTCGGACCTCTCTACAAATAATGATTATGTGAGTGCTGCCGCTTTCGCGGCAGCACTTATATAGAAGCTTTTCCTGAACTTTCCACCACTTCTTTTTTTCTATGAGCCGAAACGCTACAGACTATTCTACGGCAGCTGAAGTGTCCAAAGCCAAAATGGTCACGAAAGAGTATCTCCTGTCGTTTGTGCTGGTGACCATTCTGTTCCCACTTTGGGGCTTTGCCAACGATATCACCAATCCTATGGTGCGCGCCTTCTCCAAGGTGTTGCTGATGAGTAATTTCCAGGGTTCCCTGGTGCAGTTCGCCTTCTACGGAGGCTATTTTGCCATGGCTTTCGTGGCGGCTTATTTCATCAAAAAACATACATACCGCAGTGGTATCATTATGGGCCTTGGCCTGTACGCCTTGGGAGCTTTCCTGTTTTTCCCGTCCAGTCTGACGCATGCGTTCTGGCCTTTCCTGATTTCGTATTTTATCCTTACCTGCGGTCTGTCTTTCTTGGAGACCAGTGCCAATCCCTACATTCTATCGATGGGGGATGAGCAGACAGCCACCCGTCGTCTGAATTTTGCCCAGTCCTTCAATCCTATGGGCTCGCTGTTGGGTATGTTTACGGCTCAACAACTGATTCTCAGCCGATTGAATAATACGGACAATCTCGCTTTGACCAAATTGCAGGAATTGGATCCTTCAGCTTATTCAATCTTGACCGCCAATCCCGACAAAATTGATTTCAAGGCAGTCCGCGAGGCCGTCTGCGCCGTGGATCCCGCTTTCTTTGAGACAATGCGTCATACGGACTTGGTGACCATCCGCAATCCATATCTGGCCATCGGAGCAGTAGTCCTCGTAGTGATGATTATCTTCCTTCTGGCCAAGATGCCGCGTAAGCAGAACGGTGGGGAGTTCAATCTCAAAGCTACTTTTGGACGTTTGCTCAAGAACAAACGTTACTACGAAGGTGTGATTGCGCAGTTCTTCTATGTGGGTGTGCAGATCATGTGCTGGACTTTCATTATCCATTACGCTGAGATAGAACTGGGCATCGACAATTCTACGGCCCAGCTTTACAATATCTGCGCTATGGCGATTTTCTGCTGCAGCCGTTTCATCTGTACCTATCTGCTCAAGTATATCAATCCGGGCAAATTGCTGAAATATCTGGCGTTCGGAGGCCTGATTTTTGTCTTGGGTGTGATTTTCATTCACGGCATGGTGGGCTTGTATTGCCTCGTGGCTGTGTCGGCTTGTATGTCCTTGATGTTCCCGACTATTTACGGTATTGCCTTGGACGGTATCGGTGAGGATGCCGAATTCGCCGCCGCCGGTCTGATCATGGCCATCCTTGGTGGATCGGTGATGCCGCCGCTGCAAGCTCTGATGATTGATCAGACGTCGATTTGCGGCCTGTCAGGAGTCCGCTTCTCGTTCTTCCTGCCTTTCATCTGCTTTGTCGTCATTGCGATTTACGGTCATAGAAACCGGGACTTGGCCCGATAAGAACTTTCTAATACACATTATTTATATATATGGAAAATTTGGAATTCATCAATCCTGTAAGAGTCCCGAAATTCAGTCTGTCCGACGGGGCTCAGATACCCGTAATCGGCCTTGGAACTTTCGGTTCGGACAATTACGGTCCTGAAGAGATATCCGCTGCCGTCAAAGCTGCGGTAAAAGGCGGTTATCGTCATATCGATTGTGCCGCTGTCTATGGCAATGAAAAAGAAATCGGTCAGGTGTTGAAGGAATTGTTTGAGGAAGGAGTGGTCAAACGTGAAGAACTTTGGATTACTTCCAAAGTCTGGAATGACCGCCACGACGATATCGTCGGTGCCTGCAAACAGTCTTTGTCCGACCTGGGCCTTGATTATTTGGATTTATATCTGGTTCATTGGCCTTTCCCCAACTTCCATGCTCCTAAAGTCAGTGTGGAATCCCGTGACCCCAATGCCAAACCTTATATCCACGAGGATTATATGAAGGTATGGCAGGCCATGGAATCCCTGGTCGATGCCGGTTTGGTGCGTCATATCGGTACTTCCAATATGACCCGTCCCAAAATGGAGCTGGTGCTGCGTGATTGCCGTATCCGTCCCGCTTTCAATGAAATGGAATTGCATCCGCATTTCCAGCAGCCGGAATTCAAGGCTTATCTTGAATCGGAAGGTATCAAATGTATCGGTTTCTGTCCGATCGGATCGCCCAACCGTCCCGAACGTGACAAGACACCGGAAGACACCGTGCCTATCGAAGACCCGGTCATCGTGGAAATCGCCAAGGCTCATGACGTGCATCCTGCCGTGATATGTCTGAAATGGGCCGTCCAGAACGGTCAGATTCCTATTCCATTCTCTGTCAAGCCTGCTAAGTTCATGAGCAATCTCCGTTCTGCTGTCGAAGATCCTCTGACGGAGGCTGAGATGGCTGCTATCCGCCAACTGGACCGAAACTGCCGCTTTATCAAGGGACAGGTCTTTATGTGGAAAACGGCACGTTCGTGGCATGATCTTTGGGACGAAGATGGAATAATCCGTCAATAATCTCTATGCTCATCGCCGTCCGGTCTTCCTCAGGAATAATATTCCCACTTCTCAAAAAACTTTCCATTTTTACCAAGTTTTTTTCTCATCCTTACTGAAAAGAAATCGTTTTGAAAAACTTTTCTACTTTCCCTGCGTCCGGAAATTTTCCAAAATCATACACCGGAACAATCATTCCGGTCAGGGTAATGGGTGGGAATAAAGACTGCGGAAGCCCGTCGGTTGTGAGAATAAAATTTATAAAAATCTGATAATTAGATTATTATATATTGATAAATCTTAATTGAATTCTTCTGAAATGAAAAAAACAATGAAAGCCGCCTATCTGCCAGGAAACAGTACGGTGGTACTCAAAGATGTAGAGATTCCCGAACCCGGTCACGGAGAAGTTCTTATCAAAATGAAGTCATCTACCATTTGCGGAAGTGACATCCGTGCCATCTACCGTGAACATACCGGCAAAGGCCCCGAAGGTTATCAGGATAAGATTTGCGGACATGAGCCTTGCGGCCAGATTGTCAAGTGCGGTCCCGGCCTCCGTCGTTTCAAAGAGGGTGACCGCGTGATTGTCTATCATATCTCCGGTTGCGGTGTCTGCAACGATTGCCGCCGCGGTTATATGATCAGTTGCACCAGCCCTTATCGTCGTGCCTACGGTTGGCAGCGTGACGGCGGTATGGCGGAATATCTGCTGGCTGAAGAAAAAGACTTGGTTCTTCTTCCCGATTCTCTGTCTTATACCGACGGCGCCCAGATTGCCTGTGGATTCGGTACGGTTTATGAAGGGCTGGAGAAAATAGGCATTTGCGGTAATGATGCCGTGCTGGTGGTCGGTCTCGGTCCGGTGGGCCTGGCTTCTCTGATGCTGGCCCGCGCGATGGGCGCCAACAAGCTCATCGGTGTCGATACCGTTCAGGAACGTCTCGACATTGCCAAGGAGAAAGGTCTGGCGGACGAAGTCTTCCTTTCTGATTCTGAGGCTTTTGACAAGATTATGGCTTTAACGGGCGGCAATGGTGTGGAACGCGCTGTAGATTGCTCCGGAAATACCTATGGCCGTCAGCTGGCTGTCCGCGCTACCCGCAAGTGGGGGAAAATCGTCTTTATCGGTGAAGGCGGAACCGTTGAGCTCAATCCGAGTCCCGATATGATTCACCCGCAGAAGACCATCTACGGTTCCTGGGTGACCAATCTCTGGCGTATGGAGGAATTGGTGGAGCGTATCGTCCGTTGGGGTATTCATCCTGAGGATCTGGTGACCAACCGTTTCACCTTGGAGAATTCCGCTGAAGGTTACAAACTGATGGATGCCGGTAAATGCGGCAAAGTGGCTATCGTCTTTGACGAGGAAATCAAATAATACGCGCGTATCGTGCGTGTAGGGGCGGCCTTGGACGGATAGTCTGAGGCCGTTTTCTGTTCAACCGAAGACAAATCTGCTTCAGGACTCCGTGATGATGAGACTGGCAGTGGGGATGAAGTGTCAATGTGGGTGCCTGTAATGACTATTTTGAATTTTCACTACAAAAAGTTGCCTCAAAATTTGCAGGGGTGAAAATGCCGCCATACCTTTGCGGTCACTTTGCGATTTCAAAACGGGCACTTGGAGAAGTGACCGGAAAGCAGAGAAAAATGATGCAACAGTAGTTGGTTCTGAATCAGCTGGTTGGAATTTTTCCTGAATTTTTTTGAAAAAAAGTTCGAGAAAAATTTGGAGCGTATCAGATCCTGCTATACTTTTGCACCCGCTTTCGAGAACGACACGCCGCGGGGCTGCCGTGAAGGGAGCGAGAGAGCG
>JAZRWU010000317.1:0-5504 GCA_045599885.1 Bacteroidales bacterium
ATGAAATGGCAGACAGCCTGATCTTCGGGCACTTCAAAATAGAAATACGCTTCCATGCGGCGGCTGTGGACGTGAGCCGGCATCGTATTCCAAACCGACCCGGGAGCCAACTCGGTCATTCCCATCTGCAGTTGACAGGTAGGAAGCACCTGATTCACAAGCATTTTATTGATATTGCGCTCATTACTCATCTCCAACGAGCCCATGTGGGCGACCACGGCATCGGCCTTGGTGACTTTGCGGTCGGGATAATTACGATGGGCAGTGGTCGATTGGAAATAGAATTTGGCCGGCTTGGAAGCGTCCTTGCTTTCGAAAAACACATCCTTGTCACCGCTGCCGAGATACAAAGCCTCTTTATAGTCCAGTTCATAGACATCGTCACCGTGACGGACAATACCGGCACCGCCGACGCAGAAAACACCCAGCTCGCGACGGGTCAGGAAATAAGGAGCCTTGAGCGGATCGACGGCCTCGAGTTTGAGGCTTTCCCTGACAGGCATGGCACCACCGACAATCACGCGGTCGTACATAGAATAAACCATATTCACTTCATCGGCGGCGAAAACCTTCTCGATAAGGAAATCGCGGCGCAGGCGGGTGGTATCGTAGCTTTTGGCATCCTCAGGATGAGCTGCGTACCGGATTTCATAATTCGTTTTCATAACATTATTGAATAAATATACTTTGCCTAATCTATATCCCTGCAAAAATAGCAGAAAACTATCAAATCCCTGCCTTATTCGGACAAAAAAATTTTTTATTTTTGATATTAAACCTTGGGGATGGCTCTCAGTCTAATTTGCGATTTTTCTTATGACTGAACCCATCCGTCCTTCGGAACTGACAATATGAACAAATTCTGGAACAGACATCTCATATCAGCCGTTTTCGCTTTCCTTATAAGCCTGAATGCCTTTTCGGCCAATTACACCATTCAATCCAAAGTGCTTGACCGGCGTACCAACGGCGCCATCGAGATGGGTACGGTGCGGCTGCTCAATGTCAAGGACTCCTCGCTGGTCGTCGGCACGGTGACTGACCGCTACGGAAGTTTCACGCTGAAAGAGGTTCCCGAAGGAAATTTCATTCTCGAATGCAAATATCTGGGTTATAAGGACGTTTTCCAGAACGTCACCGTCAAGGACCGCTCCCTCATTCTCAAGAATATCCTGATGGATGAGAACGCACAGGATCTTTCCGCCGTGCAAGTGACCGGCATGGCCGCCCAGATGATAGTCAAAGTCGATACGATGGAGTTCAACGCAGCCGCGTTCCAAACGGCCGAAAACGCCGTGGTCGAGGACTTGCTCAAGAAACTTCCTGGCGTGCAGATCAACGACGGTGCCATCACAGTCAACGGAGAGACCATCAGCCGCATCAAAGTCAACGGCAAGAAATTCTTCGATGGCGACATTGAAATGACCACCAAGAATCTGACGGCCGACATGGTGGATAAGATTCAGGTCATCGACGAGAAATCCGATATGGCGAAACTGACCGGTTTCGAGGACGAGAACACCGAGCGCATCATCAACATCACTATCAAGAAGAACCGTATGAAAGGTCTCTTCGGCAATGTGGCGGGAGGCGGCGGTGCCGACCTCGACAACGGCATCGGAGCCTATTTCCGACCCGATTACGACTGGAACAATTTCGTCTCGGACGATTTCCGCTACAACGCCAATACCTTCCTCAATTATATGCTCGGAGACAGCCAGACCGCTTTCGTGGCCGGCGCCAACAACGCCAACTCCTCCCGAAGCAGCATGGGCCGCGGTATGCGGGGTTGGGGAAACGGCAGCGGAATCACCAGCACCC
The DNA here is from genome assembly GCA_045599885.1 of Bacteroidales bacterium. Taxonomy (GTDB): domain Bacteria; phylum Bacteroidota; class Bacteroidia; order Bacteroidales; family UBA1402; genus UBA1757. The sequence goes on from JAZRWU010000317.1 coordinate 1,822, forward strand.
AGAATATTGGTATCAACAACAATACGGCCATCACCGACAGTCTGCTCATCGGCGGTGACGCCTCCTACAACCATTCCCGCAACATTTCCGAAACCGAAAGCGTACGTGACAGCTGGCTGGCTCAGGACACCCTGACCAACAACAACCGCAACGGCTCGATTTCCAACAGCGACAACGCCAACCTGCGTCTCGAAATGGAATGGACCATCGACACCCTGACCACCCTCATCCTGCAACCCTCCGTCTCGCGCAGCCGCAACACCAGCGACAGTTGGTCGGAATACGATTATTACACCAACGGAGACAGCACGAGCTGGGGCAACAGTCACAACAACAATGTGTCGGACAACCTCAACGCACGCTTGAACGCCATCATCAACCGCAAATCGGCCCGACGCGCCGGACGTTCGTTCACAGCCAACATCGGAGGCGACTACGGGTTCACCAACAGCGACGGCTACAACAGTTCCGAGAAACTGACTTTTGAAGATACGACCATCATCAACCAAAGGACACTCAACACCTCCGATTCCTACGGATTCAACTTCCGCGGATCGTATGTCGAGCCTTTGTGGAACCTCAAGAACTTCCTTGAGATAGCGGCCTCGTTCAACTACAGCGACCGGACTTCCGAAAAGCTCCAATACAACAAGGACGAGTTCGGCGAATACATCTACGAAGGTCAGGAAGACCGTAATCTCGACCGCGAATACAGCAACAACTACCGCAACACAAGCATGTCGGAAGTCATCGAGGCCAACTACCGCTACAACGACGGGACGCTCAACCTGATGGCCGGTTTTCACCTCCAGCCCTCGCAGAACAAGAGCAACACGACCTATATGGACGGTTCCGACCCCTACAGCATCCATCAGGAAGTGGTCAACTTCTCCCCGACCCTGAGCATCCGCTACAATCTGGGAGAACGCCGTAACTTCGTCCGTATGGAATACCGCGGCAACAGTCAGCAGCCGAGTGTGACACAGATGCAGCCCGTCAAGAACAACTCCAATCTGATGAACGAGACCGTCGGAAACGCCTCGCTGGTTCCGGCCTATTCTCAGAATCTGAGGTTGATCACCACCAAATACAATGCCGAGACCTTCGCTTCGTGGAACCTGACCATCGGCGGTTCGATGACGCAGAATGCTTTGGTTTCCAACAGTATATATGACCGCTCGGGCAAGCAGTACAACCAGACGGTCAATGCCGACCGGATACCTTTCAATCTGAACGGAAGTTTCATGTACAACACCCCGGTCGTCCCAAACCTGTTGCACCTCAACACCCGCACCAACCTCACTTATCAGGAGCGCGTCGGTTACACGGGCACTATGAGAGACGATGAGATCATCGACATCAACGATATGCGCCTGGGCGACCTCAGCCTCACGCAGAACTATTCATTCAACGAGGACCTGTCGCTGACATTGACGCATAACATTCTCGAAATCGGTGCCAGAGGTTCGTTCCGCTATGCCAACACGTTCAACCATCTGAGCGGCAACCGGCAGAATACCATGGACTGGTCGGGAAGCGGCAACATCAATCTGCACTTGCCCTTCAGTTTCAACATCGCCACAGACCTGAGTTTCAGTGACCGTGCCGGTTACGCCAACTTTGACCAAAAAGAACTGCTGTGGAATGCGAGCATCGACAAAACCATCCGTGGCAAAGTCACCATCGCCCTCAGCATGACCGATATTCTTCGCCAACGCCTGAACATCAATCAGAGCATAGGCGACAACTATAACTCTTACAATAAGTACAACACGCTTCCTTCGTACTTTCTGTTGACCGTCACCTACAAAATCTCGCATTTCGGCGGCAAAGGCAACAAGAACAGTGAAGAAGGAGGATTCCCCGGCATGATGCCCGGTATGCCCGGATACCAAAGAGGTGAAGGCAGACCGAACGGAACCGGCAACGGACGTCAGAACGGAGGAACACGTCGTGGTGGCGGGATGCCCGGCGGCGGAGCACCTTTCATGGTGGGGGGACCCTTCATGATGGTCGGCGGCCCCGGAATGATGTGATTGTAGAGTTACCCCGCACATTGTTTTCTCATAGCAATGTGTTTATTCAGGTTTAGGTTTTGATTGGGATGGCGTTTCCGGGAGGCGACGCCATCTTTTTTATGATTATTTAGGGTTTCAAAACGTTAAACCATTCCCACAAGACCCTATCTAATAATCGGTTTTTGTTGAGGAGGCTGAGAGTCGGCATCAGCCTGTCCGGATGATTTCCGACCGTCCTCCAAGTGTAAGAAAGCATTCTTTATGAAGCGGTATATTTTGCAGTTTGTCTTATGGGTCTGTTGTCTGGGGACCGTCAGTGCTCAATACAACATACAAGGAAAAGTTCTCGATAAAGAAAACGACGGTGCTGTCGAAATGGCGACAGTGCGGCTGCTGAGGGCCAAAGACTCGGCTTTTGTGGATGGAACCGTCACGGATTACGCCGGCCGCTACACCATCAGCAAGATCAAGGACGGCAAATACCTTCTCGAATACAAATTTCTGGGTTACAAGACTTTGTACAACCCTCTCGACATCAGAGGCAAATCTTTGATTCTGAAGAATGTCTATCTCGAAGAGGATGCGCAGGCGCTCAAAGCCGCTGAGGTATCCGGCACCGCCGCCCAGATGATAGTCAAGGGAGACACCGTGGAATACAATGCCTCCGCTTTCAAACTTCAGGAGAATGCGGTCGTGGAAGACCTGTTCAAGAGGTTGCCCGGCTTTATGGTGGACAACAACGGCAACATCACCGTTGACAATGAGACCATCGCCCGTATCCGCGTTGACGGCAAGCGTTTCTTTGACGGTGATATCGAAATGGTCACCAAAAACCTGACCGCCGACATGATTGACAAAGTTCAGGTTATCGACGAGAAATCGGAAATGGCCCAACTGACGGGTATCGAAGACGGCGAGACGCAGCGCATCATCAACCTCAAGCTCAAACCCGACCGCAACAAAGGCACGTTCGGCAATCTCGGCGGTGGCCTCGGCAGCGATTTTGACAAAGGCTTCAAGGATTATTTCCGCGACAACTACGGACGCGACTACAACCCGGCTGCTGAGAGCTACAAAAATCCTTTTGACTATTTCATGGCCAACGACGCGCGATACAACGCCAATACGATGATCAACTATTTCAAGAGCGACCGTCGTACCACCTTCACTGCCGGAGCCAACAACACCAACAACTCCCGTTCGAGCCGGGGAGCCGGCAACCGTGGCTGGAGCGGCGGCAGCGGAATCACCAACACCTTGAACTTCGGCGCCAACCGCAACCAGGAATTTTTCGGAGACTCTTTGGAGACCAGCGGAAATGTCACCTACAACCACTCGACCAACTACGGACGCAGTTCCACCAAAACCGAGAGCTGGCTGCGCGATGTCTACAGCAACGACTCTTCCTACAACGAATCGCATTCGAAGAGCAACAACGCCAATCTCGGCGGCGAAATGCGTTGGCGGATGAGCCCCGAAAACACCTTGGTGTTCCAACCGAACATCAGTTACGGCTACAACTCCACCTACAGTTCCCGCACCTTCGAGTATTACACCAACGATGAAGCGACCAGCTGGGGTGATTCCCACAACGACAACGGCAGCCAGAACATCAACGCCCGCCTCAACTTACTCTACAGTCACCGCTCCACCTCCCGCCGGGGA
>JAZRWU010000318.1:0-21229 GCA_045599885.1 Bacteroidales bacterium
ATGACGCGGCGGCCGAAGATGTCGTAAATCGGAGCGTCGGCATCTCTGAAACTCTTCTTGCCCAAAGCGGTGACAGGTTCAAAGATAAAACCGCCGAAACCGAGTTTGGAAGCGTCCACGAAGACATAATAGCTCTTACCGGCTTCCACATCAATGGTATAGGTGCCATAATACTTCTCGGAGACTCTCATGCCGTCATAGCCGGGCAGAGCTACACCACCTTCGGTGATATAGAACGATTTGTCGGCATTGAGCACGACAGCGATGGTCAACTGACCGTTCTGAGAAGGATTGAAGACATAATAGGTACCTGTCGTGGGCGTCGGCTTGGTTTTGGGGTTGTTGTTGTCGCCCTTGGTCGATGCGACGAAGAGTCCATCGGTGGCGGCTTTCAGATTGTCGTCTGCGGCACCGTCAGCCCAGTTATTGGCGGCACCACCGTAAATCATCGTGATGCCAGGAACGGAAGTAATCTGCTTGCCATCGGTAATCGTCTCGCCAACAGATACATAATATCCATTATCAGGACGGTCTGTAGCATCTTCAGCCGTAACTTTAATTTGAGCCACACAACTGAATTCAGCCACATTGTCGATATTGGCAAGGTTGTCGGGATTACAAACGACCTCACTGGTCAGATCACCGATCCAACGGACATAAACCAATTCCTGACCGGCGGTTTCTGCGGGCAGTTGAGCGGCAAGCGGGAACCAGACACCGACCGTATCAACTGTGACGCTGCCGAATCTGGTGTAATTGACACCATCGAGCGAATACTCGAGATTCTGAACCTTATGAGCCTTGGCATCGGCACCGACAGCTGACGAGACGGCCACGTTCTTGTAACCGAGAGTCGAGAAAGTGATGTAATTGTAATCGGGAGTGGCAGCAAAACGCTCTGCAGGGGTCTCACGGACGGCACAGATACGCAAATCGTTGGCAAACTTGTTGTTGCGGGTCATGACAGTGGATGAATCCTTATAGGCGCCTTCCACAAAATATGCGGTATGCAAAGCGCCCATGTTGAGCGTATCGACATAATGGTTGGCGGCCACGCCGTTGTCCATCGTCTGCTTGCCTTTGGTAATCTGGTCGAAGTCCCAGATAACGATGAAGTTGGCTTTGTCGAAAGAAGCCGTCAGATTCACATCTTCCGTAAGGTTGAAATGACGGCTCATCTCGCTGACACCGTCGCTCCAGCCTTGGAAGTCGGAAATCAGGTGGGTCTTGAAGGTGACATCCAGTTCATCACCGATATAATAAACATCCTGTTGAGGTGTGAAGACCATTTCAATGCCTTCGGGAGCGCTGAGTTTGATATTGACATTGGCCACCGGCATGATTTTATAGACAGCCTTCAGTTGGATGTCGGAAGTAATCTCGAAAGTATAGGGATTCTCGGTCGAGAGAGTCTTGCCCTCGCCGTCCTGCCATTCCACAAAGATGACGCCCGGTTCCTCGTTGGCGGTCACTGTCACAATATCACCTTTTTCGTAGGTACCCTTGGCTGGAGTCACACTACCCTGCCCGCTGCTGACAGCTGTCGTGAGATTGCAAGGATTCTCCAGATATTTGACCAGCCAGGTTGCGCCCAGAGGACCTCCGTCCACACCGGCGGTGGCGATTTTCTCGCTGCTCAGATAGGAGAAATCTCCGTTCTTATAATCTCCGAAAGTCTCCCAGGAGAATTCCAGATCTTCCATCGAATAATAATCGCCGATTTCGACCGACCATTCACCTTCGCCGTCAGCGTCGATGTAGTTGGAAGCCGGCTTGTAACCCTGAATCAGGTTGTTGGAAATCGAACCGATACCGTACATGATGCTGGCGATGGATTTGCCGACAATGTTCTTGAGCGTGTCGGGATTGGCGGCGATGATGCTGTCGGGAATGTCGAGGTTGTTGAAATCGTCTTTCCAGCTGGGGCACATGAAAATGTTGTCGTGAATCTCGTAATCGGACATCTGGCCGGCGAAAGTTCCGCAGTTCAACAAAGTATTGTTGGAACGGGCGATGACCGTATTGTTCTCAAACGTGAAATTCATATCCAACTTGGTGTCCAGCTCGGTCATATTGACAAAAGTGAACAGGCAGTTGACGTATGCCATGTTGTAGAACAGGTTGTTGCGGAAAATCAAATCGGTGATAGGCATACTCAGGTTGAGGAAGGGATAGGGATTGGTCTGAGTATAACCGTCGCGGACAATACAATTCTCGAAAATGAAGCACTGAATCTCACCCAATGATGCGGTTCCGTCGGAACGTCCGGTCTTGGGGTCGGGCTCGATACGGAACAAGGCACGGTTGTAGTCGTAAATCTCACAACCGATGAAAGCCAAGGTATCCATATAGTGATACATCGTATCCTTGGCGTTGACAAAATACTTCGAGCTGGCGGTACGGCCACCGGTGCACATCATATCCAGATTCTCGAAGAAGACAGACGTACGGTCGGCATCGGTGTTGGTCGGCATGTTGAACTGGATGGACAGTTTCGACTTGGCACCGGTTTCCTCATCGTTGACACCAATGATGTGGAAAGTACCGCAGACCGGCATCTTGAAACCGTTGGTCGGCTGCAGCCAGGCGCCGTTGCTGGTTTTCACAAAAATGGTATCGATCTGCTCGTTGGTCGTGGCTTTGAAGGCGGCTTCGAAATCGGCCTTGGAGCTCACGGTCACTTTGTTGGCCAAGGCGGGCATAGCCATGCACAGAGCGGCCAGCAGGAGAAAAACACTGTAGATTTTTTTCATAAACAATAAATTGAAAAGGTGAATATAGAGAAAATGTTTATTTCATTGACCACTGAATGAAACGGCTCTGCTGGAGTGAGCTCTCCACTTGAGTCTGAAGGCCCAAAGCCTCGTATTTCGCTTTGATGCGGTCATATACGATATGATAATCCTTTCCATAGCGCTCCGACATCTTGACCAGATAGCTGTAGGACTTGCCTTCCCCGGTGAATTCCTTGAGATATTCATCGGCCAGAGCCAGGTCGTATTCCTTGATACGTTCCGGACTGTAGGCGAAATCGCGTTTTTCCGCCTCGGTCGCATCCTCGGGCAGAATGCTCAGTTCATATTCACGGGCACGGTTGGCACCGACTATGCCGATGTCACCGTATCCTCCGCTTGTGGCAAACCAATAACTGTAATCGGGATGCCATACCGCTTGTCCGTCGAGAGAATCGGTGGGAAGCGTGGTGGCACCGCCGGGGAAACGGTTCAGAAGACCGGTGTTGAGCAAGGTCCGGGCAACGTCCCAATGACCAAGGTGGTTTTCGGCCTCCGCCAACAGGAAATGCAGCTCATGCGCCCGATACAAAGGAATGCTGGGCTCAATCTCAAACAACTTGGCACGCAGATAACCACGGTTGTTGGAACGGGTGTAATAATACTTGCTGAACGCCAGCTGACCGCCTAACACATGGCTCATCAGTCTCTGGGTACCGCCTCGGATATCCGACTCGTTGTATGTGTCAAGGGCACTTTGAGCCGGTTTCAGAAAATAGCCATCACCGGGATATTCGGGACAGAAATATTGGACAAGACGGTTGTACTGCTTGTTTTGATAATCGTAAAATATGGCGGAAAGCACCTGTTGTTCCAAACCCAACTGTTCGGTATAGAAAATATTGGGATAATTCAGGATAATCTGCATCGAACAGCTGTACCAGTCCGTGCCCCGGTTTTGAATCGCCTCGTTCAAAAAGGCGAGGATATGGTCACGCAGCCATTGCCAATCCTCGCGGGCGGCATCCTCATCCTCATAATTGGTCCGCCACGAAGTCAGTTCGGCACGCAGCGATATCCAAGGAATATCCATATAATTCCAATAGCTGTATGCCTCATTTCCATTGACAGGATCCACCCACCAGACCCAATCCATTTCCAAATCGGAAGCGATATGCTGACCACAAAGCTCAATACCGTCGTCGAGCAGGCGGATGCACTTGTCGCAAATGCCGGCCATATCCAAATGCTCAAACGTAGAGACATCCTCCAATGGAGAAAGAGAACTCATATCGGTATCGAACCACCATGCCTCGCCGTAAATCCGTCCGAGCATCGTATAGGCCCATACCTTATACCGCAAAGCAGAAGACACCAGCCTGGGGATATGCACTTTGACACTGTCGCTGAGAGCCCCGTTGACCTCCTTCGTAAAGCGGTCGAGCTGGGTCATGAAGTCGTTGCAAGCCACCACCACGGCATAATAGCCGGTCGGATCGGCATAGACATTTCCGTCTGTATCTTCATAATGATGCAGATTCTGCAAAGCTACCGGCGCATTACCGGTGATTTCCAAATAGTTGCAGCGCGTATCGGTCAAGAAGACCGCTTGGTCGCCCACTTCCTGCATACGGGTGACAATACCCATATATCCACGGTAAATTTCATTTTCCGCTGCAATATAATCCTCCTCATTCAGCACATTGTCGGGGTCGGTCTCGAAAAAGCCGCAGGCACTGAATGTCAATGTCAGACAAAGTATGGCAAGTGGATAAAAGATTCTCTTCATATCATTGAGAATTAGAAGTTCAGATTGAAACCAAGTTTGAAGGTGGTGGGTATCGTCACCTTGGCATAATCAAAGCCCCGCAAGGCCTCATCGTAGCTGTAACAGAATTCCGGATCGCCTCCCAGATAAGCGCTCAGCGTCCAAAGATTCTCGGCCGAAAGCCACACCTGACCGCCCATCAGTCCGAGAAAATGCTCGGGCAGACGGTAGGACAAGGTCAGACGGCGGAGTTTGAGATAAGAGGCGTTCTCCACCCAGCGGTCGCTGAAAAAATTATTGCCCGAAGGATCGCCATAAGCGGCACGGGGCATATCGGTCTGCTGTCCTTCTATCTGCCAACGGTTCAAGGTCGAAGTGGCCTGGTTGAAGAAGCGGTCCATCGATTCGGTCTGACGGCGGGTGGCATTGTAAGCCTGATTGCCGAGGCTGAATCCGAAATCGGCCAACAACGTCCAGGAACGGTATCTCAACGAGGAATTGAGGGAACCGAAGAAATCGGGAGCGGCCGAACCCAAGCCGATGCGGTCTTTGTCGTTGATGACGCCGTCCTGGTTCTGATCGACGAAAATCACGTCTCCACCCTGATAGTAATGGCCATAGGTATTGAGCAAAGGCTTGCCTGTATAGGCCAAAGGCCGTTGGGCTTCTTCGGTGGTGGCATAGACTCCGGCTGTCTCATAACCAAAAAAAGTATAGGGTTCCTTGCCCACTTTCAACAAAGTCTGGGCATCGTCCCCGCCAAAAGCCGTATAAGACTGGACAAAGGAATCATCACCGCCCAGCGATGCGATACGGCTATGCAGATACGATGTGTTGAACGTGAGGTTCCAATCGAAATCGGACGTACGGACTGGATTGACTCTGAGACTCAATTCGGCACCGGCATTGCGGATAGCGGCTGTATTATCGTAATAAGCTTCGTTCGAACCATAGACCGCAGCGATACGGCTGTCGAGCAGAAGGTCGTAGTGATGGGCATAATAGGCGGCCGCCCGAAGTCCGAGCCGGTTGCCGAACATGGACAGATCCACACCCAGATCGGCTTGAGCCTTCTTCTCCCATTCCAGATTCGTATTGGGAACGCCGTTGCGGACGATGGTTCCCAAATTGAACAGGTTGTTGGAGACATAATAATTCTTACCGAAATTGGAAGAGAAGCGGCTGTTGCCCGACAGCGAGAAATCGGCCGTGAGATTCAAATGGTCAACCTTTTCGCCGAGACGGCCGGTATTGGCAGCCATATAGGTAAAACTCAAAGCCGGGAACAGTCCAAAACGGGGAGCGTCCGCACCCGATGCCGTCGTGCCGTCCAGATTGAGCGAGAGGGTCGTCTTCAGCAGATTGTCGTAAACATAATCGCCATGAGCGTAGAGACTCAGCCACTTCCAATCGTCGTTGTCGCCAATCAGCCCCCATTCATCCGCCACTTTCGACAGACTCTTATAAAAATCATTCGCCGAATTGTAGCCGTCACCCGCATCGTATTCAAAACTCTTGGTCATCAGACGGAGGCCTCCATCGGCGGAAAAAGAATGAATCTGACGGAAACTGCGGTTCCAGGCAGCGGAAAGATGGTAATAATAAGCATTCTGACGCACCACGCCCATTGAGACATGATTGTTGCCTGTATCATACAGTTGCGGAATGATCGCCATATCGGTCACTCCCGGCACAAAAGAATATTCCTCGGTATAATCATAATAGATGTTCACCAGAGCATTGAGGTGCCAATAGGAGGATACCTGCCAGTTGAGTCCGACAAGGATATTGGCATCGTAAATCTTATCGGAAGCATCGACCGTTCGCACGATAGCCAAAGGATTGGAGACATTGTCGTAGGCGAAACTGGGGTTGGGATTGGTATTCCAGCCATTGTATCTCAAATACCGGTTGATCATGCCGCCATTGCTCAGTTTCTCATAGGGAGAGAGATTGGGCATCATGTGATAAGCCGATAAAACCGGATTGATCTCGCCGTTCATTCCCATATTGTTGAGATCGCTGTTGATATAAGCCAGATTGACCGAGGTGGAAATCTGAAAGTCGGGGCTCACCATAATATTGGAGTTCATCGATGTATGATAACGGTTGACATCCGTCTGATCCAACACACCGTTTTCTCTGGTATATCCGAAAGAAATATTGTATTTGGCCACCTCATCGCCACCTTCCACTCTCAGGACATTGTCGCTGACCAAAGCCCTGTCATAAATCAACGAGGACCATTCGGTTTGATTGTCAAACAAATATGATTCATAATAATCCGAACTCTGAAGGAAGGGATAATCCTTCTGCAAGGCGGCCAAGGAAGAATAACGGGTCTGTCCCACTTCTGTCAGATAAGGGCGGAAACCGTCGACATCCATCACCGGGATGGAGCGTTGCGCGGTGGCCATTCCATAATTGCCCGAAAAACGGATACGGGTTTCCAGATTGTCGCTGGTGGCCTGCTCGGTTTCTATAAAAATCACACCGTTGGAGCCCAAAGAACCATAGGCCGCCGCTTCGGCCGAGGTCAGGACGGTGATACTGCGGATGTCGTGGGCGTTGTAGCCTGCCAGCATATCGCGGCTGTAGGCCGAAATCACATCGCTGGTATTGGTATTGGCCAGATAAGGCACTCCGTTGATCACCATCAAAGGCGTGTTCTCCGCATTGAGGGAATGCAATCCGCGGATATTGAGATAGGCGCCTTCGCCGGGCATACCGCTTTTGCGTGAGACCTGGAGTGCCGGACTGACATCCTGCCAGGCCAAGGTGGCGGAAGGACTCTCCTTGAAACTCTTCCTGCTTTGGGTTTCCAGCAAAGCCGATGCCCGGTCCCGGGTCTGAGTTCCGGATGGCAGCACCACCAGACCATCGTAACGGAATTCATCGCGCGGCACCATCACAATGTGGGAAGGTAAGGCCGACAACTGAAGTTCACGGGGATAATAACCATCGCAAGTCAAAGTGACGGTGCCTTTTTCGGCTTCCGTCTCAAGCAGGAAAGCACCGGAAGCATCGGTCAAAGCCGAACTGCGGACTCCGGAAACCGAAAGAATGACACCTTCAAGCGCCCGGCCGTCGGGTGCGGAGACCTGACCCCGGAAAGTCTGGGCGGCCTGCACCGGCCACATTCCCATTAAAAGCAACAGACTGAGAACTATCTTATTTTTCATATTTTCAAATTTTGAAGCCGTTTCGCATCATCGAAAACCTCATCAATAATTGTTGAGCGTAGGACGCAGACACCAATGATACATCATCAGCTGATTGACATCGTTCTTGGTCCGGTCTCCTCTTCCGCCACCGTATAGCCGGGCATTGTCGGACGAGGCTATGCGGATTTTGAAATTGCCGGAACGCGAAAGATTCACCACGGCCACCTGATAACCGTCCGTGTCGTAAGCCGAAGCCTTCTGATACAACTCGGGGGACTGCTCATACCACCAACGCCAGTCGTAATATTCCGGATAACCGATAGATTCCGAACCATAAAAATCCAGGCCCTCCATCGCACCACCACGGTCGAAATGGAAATTGGAGCCGGTCGCAATCAAGGACATATTCTCCACCAACAGATTCTCCGGACCGAACTCCTCGTGAGCGGCACAGAACCAGATACTGATGGAATAGGTCAGCGAATGTTTGAAACCCATACGCAGATAATACTCGCCCGCCGGAAGATGGACCTCACTCAAACCATACGTACGCGGCTCTTCCGAATTATAATACAAACCGTCATAATCCACCGACACCGTCAAAGAATCTTTTTGCGACAAGGCATCGGGTTCGGCGGTCAATACGTGATAATACATCACCGGCAACGTGGAGGAAAGCTCGAAAGCTGTCTGGGCATCGTTGCATATCTGCGGTTTGATCCAATGGTTCCAACGGAAATATCCGCCGGAGACAGCCGAGCCATTGGCACTGTTCCAACCCTGCTGCTCGGCGGTCAAAGCAGACCAGACTTCGTAAAAACGCGACTTGGCCCGCCAGATGACAATATGATTGGGCACCTTGAATGCCGTCAGACGATAGGCGACACCATTGGACAAATCCACCGGATGAAGATAATCGGCCAGTTGCACCGAAGGTTTCCATTGAGCGGCGTCGCACGGTGTGAATTTCTCCGTATCCGTGGTTTCATTTATCTCCCGGATATGTCCGCCCACACAGGCAAACTGTCCGGGAGTGAAGGGAGCCACCTCTTCGGGCGCCAGGCGTCGGTCGGCGAAACAGGCGGAAACCAGCCATTTGCGGAACTTCAGACTGTCGGCCGCAGTCGAGGAGCGGTTGAGCCAATAAGGAATACTGTCGAGGGCATTCTCATAAGCCTTTTGGAGCAATCCGTTATCCGGAACAAACAAGGTGGATTGGAAAGACTCACTCCACATGTTCCAATAATCCAGACCATTTTCGGTATAACGGTCCATCAACGTGTTGCGCAGAAGAATCACCGAATCGGAATAAACCGTGTTGCCCATCGGATCCACCCCGCAGGGCGTGGAAGACGCCGCATCGAAATAGGGTTCCTCAAACTCGGACAGAAAGGCCTTGAACAGCGAATATTCCTCGCCTAATGACTGAATGTAGTCATAAAGAGAAGGCTGTACCGGTATCACATCCTCCACCCAATAAACATAGGCGTTGTCTGTCTTGATTACTTTCTCGACCTTCTTTCCGTTGAGCAGCACATCCCCGCCGTCCAAAGTCACCCATAGATTCTTGCCGCTTTCGGTGAACAGGCCGTAGCCTTCGGTCAGGGAAACCGGCGGAACCAGCATGGACGACAAGGTGTTTTCAGCGAATAAGTCGTGTCGCAACGCTTTCTCATCATCTTCGCTCAATGCGGCATCATCGCAGACCACCGCCGTAGCGTAACGGCCTTCCGCAATGGCCTGACTCAAACCGGCAGCTTCGTATAGAGTACGGAAACGCGAAAGCGAAGGCTGAGACTGAAGGTAATCGCCCAGAGTTCCCTGAAACACCGACACTTTTTCTGTGGATGACGGATTTTTGGCATCGTAATGGCCGGACCAGGCATCGTCGCAAGCCGACAGCATACAGACAAGCGACAGCAAGGCCGCTTTCAGACATAATATTTCAACTGTTTTCTTCATAAGCTTCAGTCAATCGGAGTGAACAGCACATAATCCCAGAGTTGATGATAGGAACCGCTGGTTTTAGCATTGATATCAAGCATCGTCGCCTTCAAAGTATGTACGCCGGACGACTCGAACTCAATGGCATTGCTTTCATTGAATATTTCTATATCGTGACTGTCATAGGTGTAACCGGACGTCGGCAGTCCTTTGAAAACAAACACGTTCTTGGTCCATTCCGGATGCGTTTCCGGGTCAATCTGGAATTTGGTCAGACTGCCGGCGGAATGGAAATTCTTGAGCGTGGCCTCGGAGGCATAATGCAAAGTCATCTTGTATTTTCCTTTGATGATGGTGGGCGTGGTGAACTGTATCCATCCGGCATATCCCAGATTCAATACCAACAGGTTGTTGAGATAGGCCTTATACGGATTGTTCTCCTTGTCACGGTTGGAGACATACTTGCATTTCTTGAAGCCCACGGGGCGATAATTGGAATAAGAGGCTTTGGCAGCATTGGCCTCGTAGGTGAAAGAGGTGATGCCGCCATATTCACCGTCCTTGAAATTGTCGGAGAGATCAATCTGATACTCTTTGCTGGTCAGCGCCATAGAATAGAGCATTCCCAATTTCTTATCGGCACCGTAAGCGTTGACAAAAGCAATGATGTCGGCCGAGTTGCAGAAATCCCAACGGATGGTCACCGGAGTTGGTGCCCAAACCGGCATATAATAGTCTATTTTGTGGATATAGCCATTGCGGGCCTCGATGTTGGAACGGATGAACCGCGCCTGCTCATTGACCACCGGAAGTCCTTCGCTGTTGTTCAGACATGTCACCACCTGACCCTTGAGATTGGTATCGTAAATCAGCGTCTCATCCGGAGAATCAAAACTGCAGAAAGCCTCGCGGGTATAACTTTTATCCAAAAAATGATAGGACACATAATTCCAAAGGGCGGAATCTCCGGAAGAAGGATTGTCCTGACGGCAACGTGCCTTGAGATCTTCAAGAGAATGAATGCCGGCTTTGGCCATCGCCTCATCGTTGGGAGCGAAGCAGGTGAACTGATAGGTGTTGACGGCATATCCGCCGCCGGCGATACGGATGGTGTCGCGGACTTTTTCCACCAGTCTGTCGTATCCGCAGTCGCGGCAGGCAGCGGCGAATATGCGGTATTCACCCTGTTCCTCCAATTTCTCGACCATCGTCTCGGTCAGAGGATGGATGACATCGTCCATATAGAAAATAATGGCATTGGATGCTTCTACGAAATGGATACCGCCACTGTCACGGGGCTGGACCATAGCCTGATTATTGATGAAGATACTGGCCTCGTCGAGAATCTCATCGCTGCGCTCGGCATCATCGACTTCCGTCACCATGCGGCCGAAAGTAGGTTTCAGGTAATCCATAAACAAGGTCTGAACCTGAAGCGGCTCGGCATCGACGGCGAAATTGACAAAACTCTCACTGCTGATCCGGCTGCCGTTGATAATATGGTTCTGAGCCACACTGCGGGCGTACTTCTGATCGAGTTCCTGCACGTTCCTGACACCTTTCCAATCCAGGAACTCCCGCATAGCCTTGTTGGTCGGTGCGAACACGGTAGCCGTCACCTTGGAATCCTTCAGGCCGTTGTAATAATCGGCATATTTGAGCAATTCTATCCAAAGAGAGAAATCCTCACTGCGGTTTTCGAGCAAGGTCGTGCAAGTCATCTCGTTCTCTATCTTAGTCGGCGTGACAAAAGTCTGTCCTTCAAACGGATCCGTACACGAGAGCATCCAAAGCAATGCCGGGAGACAAGCCCATTTCATTATTCGTGTTTCCATACTCAATCAATTATAATAAGGATTCTGAAGCAAATTGGGATTACGCTCAATATCTGTATCGTTGACCGGCAAAAAGAGAGCGTTTTCCGAACTGAGGACCGAACGTATCCACGATTCACTGGCACAGGTATTGTAACTGACCACCTGTCCCACCAAAAGATTGTCTCTGAATTTTCCCTGAAGGCAACGTCCCATTCTCAGAAAGTCGTACCATATCTTCCCTTCTCCCAGAAATTCTATTTTCCGTTCATCCAAAACTTTCTCCAAAAGATTTTCCTGTGAATACAGCGACATCTCCACCAAAGCCTCCTCTTCCGACAGTCCGGCGGCAATGTTCTCCTCCAGACCGGCACGTTCGCGGATGCGGTTGATCAGCCGGACAGCCGCCAGCTTATGCTCGGCTGTGGGTTCCGTGGCGTCCAGCAGCAGATAAGCCTCCGCCTCCATCAGAATCACATCGGCCACGCGGTAAATGATGAAATTGGGATCATAGTAGGTGACCGTGCGTTTTTTGTCTTCCGTCGTAGAACCGACGTATTTCCAGACATACCCTTTGCTCATTCCGATTGCCATACCGGAGCCGGTCGCCGGATAAAACGAGGAGTGGTAGGTGCGCGGCGATTCCCTGGTGACCAGCTCCTCCCCATCTCCGACGATGGCCAGATACTCCCGGACGAAATCGTCGCAGGCTTCGGACGAAACCGCATAGGTAGCATTATCGTTCTGGTCATCAAATAGTTCCGGTAAAGTATTGGTTTGCTTTTCCTCATAATTCCATTGCAGTTCGAAAATTGACTCGTTGCTGTTGCCGGGATTGAAAATCGACATATATGAGGCTCTGGAGGGCGTGGAAAGGAACGAAGGAGCTTTGGCCGAATTGGCTTGCAGGACAGCCTCCGCATATTGGATGCAACCGGAATAATCCCCACTCCAGAGACAGACATCGCTCATCAGTGCGTAAAGCGCCCACTTGGTGGCCCGGCCTTTGCTTTCCCAGGTCGTCGGGAAAGATTCCTTGGCGGCACCCGTCTGCAAAGCCGCCAGAATATCGCTTTTGATTTGAGCGATGACATCTTCCTCTGAACTCTTGGACAGATTGATTTCCACGTTGTCGTTCTCGTAGGCTTTCAGCGTCAGCGGTACATCCCGGAAATTGCGGACGAGGTAGAAATAACTCAGCGCACGCAGGAAATAGGCTTCCGTATAATGGCTGTTGCGGGCTTCCTCGCTGTAGGTGTCATCCTTGGCGCAAGCCTCATCCGCCCTTTCAAGTACGGTATTGGCCAGATTGATGATTTTATAGAAAACGCTCCAATTGCAAAGAGAATTGTCCGGCTGAATCTGCCAACTCTGCAGAGCATGGTTGGATTTGGCATTATAGACCAGGCCGGCTCTTCCCTCACCCCAAGGAATCAGATAATCCACCACGGCGCTACGGAGATAATAATAGCCTCCAAACAGCATATTCTCCACATCCTGCTCTGTATTCCAATATTCATCGGAGACCTGGGAATTCTCAGGCACCACATCCAAAAAGCCTTGACAGGATGTTAACGTCGCAACGGACAGGAGTATATAAATGATTTTTTTCATAGGACTCATAGCGAATACATCATTTAAAAATTCAGGCTGATACCGAAAGCCACACGACGGCTGCGCGGAGTCGAGGAATTGTCCTCGGCCAATGCCGTGATTTTACTCGGAAGCGTCACTTCAGGATCCTGTCCTTTATAATCTGTCAGCGTGAAAAGATCGTAGCCGGTGACAAAAACGCTGCCGGAGGAGGCGTGGAGCGCAGAAATCCAGTTCTTGGGCAGGCGGTAGCTGAGAGAGACGGTCTGAAGCCGGAAATAAGAACAGTCCTCCACGAAGCGGTCGCTGCCCAAATAGTTCAGACCATATTTATACAAGGCCCGCGGTATCTCTGTCTCATCGCCTTCGCTGCGCCAGCGACGGAGCACGGCTTTCGACTGATTGTCGGTATTATACATCGCCTCACTGTTCATTCGGGCCCGGTTGATGACTTTCTGTCCGAGACGATAATGGAAGCGGGTCGAAAGTTCCAGATTACCATAACGGATTCTGGCTCCCGCACCACCCGTCACGACGGGATTGCAGTTGCCGATATAAACGATATCGTTCTCGTCGATCGTACCGTCATAATTGATATCCTGATACTTGGCATCGCCGGGATAGCAGGTGTAGGTGCCGTTTTTCATTACAATGGCATGACCTTCCAGATCGCGCATGACCCTACCCTCTCCGTCTTTCGCATAAGTATCCTCAAGGTTCTGATAGACCCCTTCGTAGCGGTAACCGAAGAAAGAACCGATCGGCGTGCCGGCCAGCAGCTTCTGAGCATATTTCCCATTAGAAAAAGTATAGGAATCTTCGGTCAGGTGATCAGGCAGTTCCAACAGTGTATTGACGTTGCGGTTGATGTTTAAATCGGCCGAAATCCGCCAATCTTTATCCTTATAGATCTCATAATCAATGCGGTATTCCCAACCGTTATTGCGGACGGAGCCGGAATTGGTAAAGGCGAGACTTGAATAGGCCGATGTGCTGGCCACTTTGACCCCGCTCTGCAGCAAATCATGCGAGACTTTATCGTATATGTCAAACGTCATCTTGACTTTGTTGTCGCCGAACGTAAGGTCGGTACCCAAATCCCATTCTTCGGTTGTCTCCCATTTGAGTTTGTTGAGCTGCATTGAATTGGGCACAATGGGCGTGACGGTTCCATACTTGTCGGTCAAGGCGGTATATGTGCCGACATAAGGCGAGGTGCCCGATGGCGCGTTTCCCGACTGTCCCCAGCTGCCGCGGATTTTGGCTTGGGTCAGCCAGCCTCCCACCCGCTCCTGAATGAAGGAGATGTCCTGAAGATTGAGAGCGAAACCATACGACTGGAACAAGCCCCAGCGGTTGTCCGGTCCCAAAGCCGAATTGCCCTCGTAATTCCAAGTGCCGTTCAAACTCAACCAGCGGTTGAATGTGTAATTGAGGTTACCCAAAGCCGCCAATGTGCGTGCATTGCTGACACTCGAATTGAGCGAACTTCCATAAAGAGTTCCTCCGGTCACCGGGTCACTCATGCCATTGGCGGCCACCCCGTATACCTGACTTCCGTACGATGAGCCTTCCGACTGAGCAGTACGCCAGACACCGGCAGCCACAACATTGTGGAATCCGAAGGTCTGATTGTAAATCAGACGGCTCTCCGACTGCAAGGTGAAATTGTTGGTGTAACCGTCATAACTGAAATTGGACTGGTCGCTCGAAATATCCACACCGGTCGCCTCCTGAGGCAGGAACTGACGTTTCTTGACGGTTTTGAATTTCATCGAGACATAACCCGTATAGCGCAGGATCGGCTGCCTGTTCTCATCCCATATCAACACATATGAAGGTGTCAGGTTGAATTTTTCTTCCTTGCTGCCGGTCAGGCTGAAACTTTCATCGACCATAGCAATCGGATGGAAGTTGGAACTGCCCGAAAAAGCACCTTGAAATTCATTGGCATCCTGATAGGTGAAATAAATGTCGGTCGGAAGACCAGTCTCATCATCTATATAATAGGGGGATTTGTTGGGCATCTTGCGTTGAGCCTCGCTCCGCAGACTGGATGAGCTCAGATATGCCTGATCGTTGCGGGTATCGGAATAGGTGAATTCCGCATTCACATTCATACGGTCAGAAAAATTGTAACCAATGCGCAAAGAGGAGGTCAGACGCTGCATATCGTTGTGGCGCGTCGTTCCGTCCTCTCCCGTCCAACCCAGGGAGAAGCGGTAGGTGGCCTTTTCACCTCCACCTGACATCGAGAAATTGTTGTCGGTGGTATAGGCATTCTTGCGGATGGCCGCCAGCCAGTCGGTATTCGTATTGTATTCATCAAAATAGCTCCAATCCGGCTGATAACCGATCGCATAGGATTTCTCCGAGAACAGCATGTTCAGCAGATCGGCCGAATTGGAAATGCCCCGGGCGTTGGCGGTGTTCCAAATGGCATCCTGCATATATGCCACATATTCATCGCCCGTCAGCATGGGAATGGAGGCCGGCTCGAACTTGGCCGTCGCTTTATGCGAAAAGATAAAGCGAGGTTTGCCCTTGCTGCCGCTCTTGGTCGTGATGAGCAACACGCCATTCGCTCCCTTGGTGCCATAGATGGCAGTGGAAGCAGCATCCTTCAAAACCTCGATGTTTTCAATGTCGTTGGGATTCAAGGCAAGCATATCGGCGAAATCCTCGGTGCTGGCCGTCGCAAAATCAAAATCATCGGAAATATCGGTGTTGTAAGGCACTCCATTGATGATGATTAAAGGATCGGCGTTGGAATTGAGCGTCGCGGTACCACGGATACGGATGGAACCTTTGGCACCCGGGTCGCCGCTGGTCAGAATATCGACACCCGCCAACTGGCCTTGCAAAGCCTCTTCGACCGAGGAAACCGGCAGAGCCTCCATCACATCGTCCATCTGGATACGCTGGCTGGCACCTGTAAACGAACGTTCCGAAACGCCAAGATCAGAGCGCTGCACCCGGGCGGCGGACATCACCACCTCATTCAACTGGCGGGCTTCCTCCTGCATCGTCACATCCTGTTGTTTCTGCCCCGTATAGGGAATACGCTGCGGCACCATTCCGATGAAGGTGAAAAGCAACGTGAAATGTTGTCCTTCAGGCATCCGCAGTGAATAATGACCTTCCATATCGGTGGTCATACCCGTCACGACACGGTTCTGCTCATTGAGTACAGAGACATTCACTCCCATGCTGGGCTCCTTCTGTCCCTCATAAATCTCCCAAACCGTACCTGTAAGAATGTTCTGAGCCGATACCGCAGTCAGAATCAGACTCAAGAACAAGGTACAAAGGGTTTTTCCGAATATCGTATTCATTATTGTGGATCTTTTTCTCATTCTTATTGTTTGTGGCCGGGCCAACAGTCATCAAAAATACCGTTCAAAAACTGCACACATCCGTCATCGAAGACAAAAGGCAGGCAATCATACTCATTATAGAACGGCACTTCGCGATCCATGCCGTCCACCTTGGCCGTCAGTTGTCCGTTGCGGTCGTAAATCTGCACCGTCACGTTCTGGGCGATGACTCCGGAGATGTCGGAAATGGAGAATATACCGCCATCCGCCTCAGTGTCCTCTGTCCAGCCGGGATAAGGATAATCCGCACAGGGAGAAGTGCTTTCAGGCAAAAAATACTGCAAAAGATACTTCTGAAGACTGTCCTGGGCAGCGCTTCCGTCCACCGGAGCCACGACTTTGCTCCAAAATTCAGGATCGTCCGGCTGAGTACCCTCCGAAACCGAGAGGAAGGGGAAACGACCGTCAGCGATGGCACGGCAGACAGCCTCGGTCGTCGGGACAAGCATCAGACAGTTTTCCGTCATATAATTCATCGTCTGAGCCTGCTCATCCATCATATCGGCCAGCAACAACACACGAATGAATCCGTGGAACAAGGTATTCTCCTCATTACGGTGCAAATACATCATCGGGACGAAATCCGTCACCGCATAATTGTCGTTGGAGCCTTCCATCACGAAAAGATCCTTGGCCGTATCGTATCGGTAACAATGACCATTGCTCCAAGGTAATCCACGGAAATCCAACTCCTGGAAATCGACATAGACCGAATCCAAAGTCGTTTCCTGATGACCGGCGTAATGAATCAAAGAATTGTATTTGAAACTGTTGGTGATTTTTCCGTCTTTGACATACCAATACAGTTTATAATCGGTGGAGAGTGTACGGAATACCTTGAGACCGCTCATCGGCAGTGCCTCCATACCGTTCTCCAGACTCACGGTATGCGCATTGACGTATTTCGACTGCGCTGAAGAAGAGAGATTCGTGGCCGCCGTCGACCCCGGTACACCGCTCTTCAACTTGTCCGTAGCGGCATCGTACCAGATGTAATTCGATTCAAACTGGTGATTGTCAGGATACAGCATAATGAAACGCACCGCATCGCTTGTCAAAGTCTGCTGCATATTCGAAGCGGTCAGCATTTTCAAAAAGATGCTGTATTTCCGGTATTTATATGCCGGTCCCGTGACCGAGCCGAACACCGCCGGAGGTGTCAGCAGACTTTGCCCGTACAGCACTCCGTTGACACACATCTTCCGGTTCTCCTGAGGCACCTGGTCCACATCGAAACGGATGACGGTCTTTGTATACTCATTTTGGATATCCCCCCGTTTGATCTCGTCAGGAAAGACAATCGACTTGGAATAGAAAGAATTGGAAAGAAGATAGCCGATAGCGTCGCTCGAAACAGAATCGTAGCAGACTTCGGCCGGATAGCCCGTTCCCTCATCGCCCCAATACGAACGGTAAAACTCGTCGAAAGCCTCGTTGGTGGGTGCGAATACTGAAAATGAGGTACTTGACAAAGCCGTCATCGCACTGTAATCACTCACCGGCCACTCCAGCGCGATATTGGGTATGGAAAAAGCGCCACCGTCGTATGTCTGTTGGTAATAGACCTTGGATCCGCCTCCATAAAGACTCGTAAGCGTCTCGTCTTCCGTATAATAACCATATTGGTCATAAAGAAAGAGATATTGGCTGTATTGAGGATTGCTCTCCAGCTCCCTGTGAATGGTTTCCAATGGACGGATGCAACGGTCCACCAGATAGAGATAACCGTTTTTGGCGATAATCCCATACTCCTCGACCAGAGCATCGGCGACATTGAAACCGTCTGCCTGGCCGTTCCAGGGTGTGGAAGGGAAAAAATATTCGTAATTGTACTTGGCATCTATCAGTTTGGTCTGAAACATCATCGGAGAAAACACCGGGATGAATCTCTCCAGATGATAGACGTCTATCCGGGCGGTGTCAAAAGTACCGTCTCCCGAAGCCGAGGGAATCCGGCCGACAACTTGTTCGGGGGCATCCTGGCTGCGTGTGCGGAATTTATAGTACATCCCCGCGTTTTTCTCTTTTTCCACCTCCGTGGCCCCATCTCCTTCGGATGGACGGAAATTGAGCATCTTATTTCTGTCGAAAGAATAATAAAGGATATGGAAACCTATCAGCTTCTTCACTTCGGCCAAAGGGACGGAGGTCAGGTCGGACGTGCCGTATTGCGCCATCAGATAGGTTTTCATCGCCTCATCGTCGGGCGCCATCACCGTCAATATGCTGCGTCCCTGAAGCAGGCCGGTATAATGACAGAGATCGACACCTTGAAGAAACAGCTGATAATTCCCTTTTTCGGACAGAATCTCATAAATGCTTCCTTTGAGCCATTCGGGTTCCTCGTAATATTCTTTCATCGGACGCTGACAGGAAGAGAAAATCCCCATCCACAAAACGAGCATCAGACATCCGGACAAAAACTTCTTTTTTCTCGACATAACAAATAGGCGATCTGGCAAATGACAACAGTTTTCCAAAAATATCATGTTGCAAACTTAAAAAATCTTTCCGGAATTACGAGTGTTTTTCCACATTTATTGACTCTTAGGTTTCTGCCCCCATGTACGGACGTTGCGGCGATGCCTCCACCGGGATTTCAGACTGTTTTCCGAGCGTTCCAATTCATAATGGTAGCGACGGTTTCGGAACAGGACAAACAACAGACACAAGACCGCATACAATTCAAGCACGCCGGCCAAGGAAAAAAGAAGATTCTCCTCACAGGCTCCCGGAATCCCATCCACCCAGGCGGCATATTTTCTGAAAAAATCCAATCCCTGACATAACAGGAAGGCTGATATGCGGCAAAAACCGCCGAAAACCGCCGACGGCAGGAGAGACAGACACAGAAAGGCCAAAGCACCGTAAGTCAGACCTACCGCCAAAGGGACCAGCAAAAGATTGCCCAACAGGAAATAGTTGGGGAATTGATGGAAATAACGCAGCGACAAAGGAGCCGTTCCCATTTGGGCAGCCAAGGACATCAGCATCAAAGTCAGGAAATAATTTTTCAGTCCGGTAAGAATCTGGAGCATACGCCGACGGAATGGGACAAGACCCGGAAGCCTTTCCGCGACCGGAGCGGCGGCCAGTATTTCCGGCAACTCCGCATCGGCAAGGGGGAGCCGGCAAGCGTGCTGAAACGGCGGGAGAAAAATCAAAATGGAAGCCACGGCGGCAAAACTCATCTGGAAGGACAGGTCGAAAAGGAAGAGCGGCCGGACACACAACATCAGGAAAGCCGTGACGCAAAGAGAGTTCCAAGACGTTGTCCTGCGTCCGAGACAGAATGCCGCCGAGGAAAGACTGAACATCGTCACGGAACGGATCACCGAAGGCGACAGTCCGGTCAGAAAGGCATACATCCACAAAACCGCCACGACACCAAGCCGGCGGAAGCGCTCGGCGGTCTGTTGTATTCCACGCCGCCTGTCAGCCGACATCCCGAACCGGGCCGTCCCTCTGCCCAATATCATGAAAAACAAGGCAAGAATCTTATCCACAAACAGATAGACTATCCCCACATGCATCCCGCTCACGGCCAGGATATGCGACACTCCCGCCGAAGCGAAGCGGTCTCTCAAGGCCGCGTCCAGACCATCCTTCTTGCCCAGACTCAAGGCGGAAATCAGAGCCAGATTCTCATTTTCAATACCATAATACCGGTATCGCTCCACCCATAGTTCCCGATACAGGAGCGCTTTGGCGCCAGGAGTGCGGCATGAGCCACGGAGCGTCTCTCCGGCGTTCATTTTCCGCCATTGGGAATTTCGGACGTAAGCTCGGGCCGTATAACCTTTGTTCTTCATATAGGAATGATAATCAAAATCTTCCGTAAAATTTTCAAAATCCTCCAAAGACGTGTGAATCCATATCCGGTCGGACGGAAGCAAAGAGTCGGACTCATCCCCTGGCGCCAGATACAGCACGGCTTTTCTACGCACGAAAGCCGGCTCGGAAGCGCATTGAAGAATACGCACAGCGCACTGTCGGCTGTGGGGCTTGTCCACCGGCGGTTCCAAAACCCCGACACAGCACCAGATTTCCTCACCTTGGTAATTTTCAGGCATTTCCACATTCTGACGGGCAGCGGTCATCCGCTCATTGCCCAAGACGGCATACAGTATGATTATCATCCATAACGGTACTTTCCTCCATCGCCACGAAAGACGGAATGACGGAATGAAATAATAAAGGCACAGTCCCGACAATGCCGCTCCGGTCAGGATATCCGCACCCGATTTCATGTCGGGCACGCACATTCCCGCCACCAAAGGCAGCAGAAGACGGGCAAAAGGAGCCTGACTCCAAAACGAAGATTCACCGCCGCGCATATTCCGTGTTTTTCATGAAGACAATATGCAAAACTACAACGGACGGAAAGACGGCAAAACACTCAGAGAGTTTTTTTCAAAACAGATTCTTGCGTGGAATGAAACAAGAATCGGAAAGACTCTCTATCTTTGGGGCCTGATTTGTCAACTGTTTATAGAAATCACTTGAAAATGAAAAAAATTTTTTCTCTCCTCGTCGTCATGGCCAGCCTTATCACTTTTTCCTCCTGCTCACACGGGCAGAAAGTATTAGTCAGTTATTTTTCCGCCACGGGAACCACTCAGGCGGTAGCCCAACGGCTTTCTGAAGCCATCGGCGCCGACTTGTACGAAATCGCTCCGGAAACCGCCTACACCGCCGCCGACCTCGACTGGCGTGACAGCCTCTCGCGCAGCACGATTGAAATGAAAGATCCTTCTTCAAGACCGGCCCTAGCCAACTCGAAAACCGATATCAGGAAATACGACGTGATTTTCCTCGGCTTCCCGATCTGGTGGTA
>JAZRWU010000319.1:0-8627 GCA_045599885.1 Bacteroidales bacterium
TTGTTGATAAAAAAGTAAAAGATATTCTGTTGATAAGATGTTGATAACTTTTCAATAAGTATTTCCTGAAATATTTTGTTTAATGATTGATTTTTTTATCCGGAAATTCAATCGGAATAATCAACAGTTATTTTCAAAAAGTTGTCAACAATTTATCAACATAGTTGTCAACAATAGTCTGAACAAAAAATCCAATGAAATTTAGTAAGTTTGCAAAAGAATAATACATACAGCAGTGGCAAAAGAAGCAGGAGATTCCCCATTAATAAAGCAGTATTTTGAGATAAAAACCAAGTATCCGGACACGATATTACTGTTTCGTGTCGGCGATTTTTATGAGACTTACGGTCAGGATGCGGAAATTGAATCTGAAATCCTTAATATCGCTCTGACTTCCAAGTCAAACGGCCCTATGGGGAAAATCGCCATGGCAGGCTTTCCTCATCATGCATTGGATACTTATTTGCCGAAATTGGTCAGAGCGGGAAAACGTGTCGCCATCTGCGATCAGTTGGAAGACCCGAAAAAGACAAAAACCTTGGTGAAAAGAGGTGTCACGGAATTGGTTACTCCCGGAGTTTCCACCAATGATGCCATTTTGAACCATGCGGAGAACAATTTTCTGGCGGCGCTGCATATAGAGAAACATATTGCCGGAGTATCGTTTTTGGATATTTCCACCGGTGAGTTTATGGCAGCTCAGGGAACGGTGGAGTATGTGGACAAACTTCTGGGTTCTTTTATGCCTAAAGAAGTCATATATGAGCGGGGAAAACGAGATGAAATAAAGAGTTTGTTCCACTTCAACGCTTCCCGTTTCGAGATGGAGGATTGGGTGTTCACGGAAGATACAGCCACGGAAAGGCTGTTGAAGCATTTTCAGTCTAAATCGTTGAAAGGCTTTGGAATACAAAAAATGCCATTGGGAATAACCGCGGCAGGCTCCATCCTTTATTATATGGATATGACAGAACATCATCAGTTGAGTCATATTCAGACATTATCGCGCATAGAAGAAGATCATTATGTACGTTTGGACCGTTATACCATCCGCAGTCTTGAACTCTGTTCAACTATCAATGAAGGCGGAACAAGTCTTCTGAGTGTTTTGGACAAGACTAAGACACCAATGGGAGCCAGGCTTTTACGCCGTTGGATCATGTTTCCTCTAAAAGAAATAGAACCGATACTGAAACGTCAGAATGTAGTGGAGTATTTTTTCAAGAACAGTGATTTGAGAGACAGCATCTTGGAGCAAATATCCACTATTGGAGATCTGGAGCGTCTGGTGTCGAAAGTATCCGTTGGCAGAGTGTCTCCGCGCGAAGTCGTTTTCCTCAAGAATTCTCTTCGGGCTGTTCAGAAAATCAAAGATATGATTCTGTCAGACGAAGACATGGCTTCTGAAGAGGCGGCCGACTTGCGTCATCTGGCAGAACAGTTGGAATCCTGTACGGAAATCTGTCAACGCATAGAATCAGAATTGGTGGACAATCCTCCTCTAGCCTTGAATCGGGGAGAAGTCATCCGTTCCGGTTTTAACGGAGAATTGGATGATTTGCGGTCATTATCGACATCCGGCAAGGATTATCTTCTCCGGATGCAGGAGCGCGAGATAGAAGCTACAGGCATCAATAGTCTTAGGATAGCCTACAATTCAGTTTTCGGATATTATATCGAAGTGAGGAACATGTATAAAGACAGAGTTCCGGCTGAATGGATTCGAAAACAGACCTTGGTGAATGCGGAGCGGTACATCACTCAGGAACTCAAGGATTATGAGGAGAAAATATTGGGAGCTGAAGACAAAATCGCGGAGATAGAGTCTGAATTGTTTGCCAAACTGGTGATGGAACTGTCGGCATATATTGTCCATATCCAGAAAAACGCTACAGTCATAGCCCAGATAGATTGTCTGCTGTCTTTTGCCGCTGTCTCGCAGGCTTACCGTTATTTCCGTCCGCAATTGCATGATAATGATGTGATTGACATTAAGGCTGGCCGTCATCCGGTAATCGAAAGGCAATTGGCGGCAGGAGAGCCTTACATTGCCAACGATGTTTATCTTGACAGCCACAGTCAGCAGATTCTGATGATTACCGGTCCGAATATGGCAGGTAAGTCGGCTCTGATCCGTCAGACGGCTTTGATAGTGATTATGTCGCAGATAGGTTGTTTCGTGCCTGCCGATTCGGCGGATATAGGTATTGTTGATAAAGTATTTACCAGAGTCGGCGCTTCGGACAATATTTCTTTGGGAGAATCCACTTTTATGGTGGAAATGACGGAAGCTTCTGATATTCTGAACAATCTTTCCGACAAAAGTCTGGTCTTGTTTGATGAATTGGGACGAGGAACCAGCACTTATGACGGTATTTCCATCGCTTGGGCCATAGTGGAATATATTCACGAGCATCCTAAATTCAAGGCCAGGACGCTGTTCGCCACTCATTATCACGAATTGAACGAGATGGAAAAATCCTTCAACCGGGTCCGCAATTATCACGTCTCAGTAAAGGAAGAGGGAAATAAAGTATTGTTTTTGAGAAAATTGGAGCGTGGAGGCAGTGAGCATAGTTTTGGTATCCACGTGGCGAAAATGGCAGGAATGCCCCATAGTATCGTCAAACGTGCCAACCAGATTCTCGGTCAGTTTGAAGGAAGCGGGATGGATAACAATGAGACTTTACGCTCGGTGACCCAAAAACTGTCTGTCAAACCGGTAGGTCAGATTGCTTCTACGCGCGAAGGTCTGCAATTGTCTTTGTTCCAATTGGATGACCCAGTGCTGTCTCAAGTTCGCGACGAGATTAAAAATCTGGATATCAACAATCTGACGCCAATCGAAGCCTTGAATAAACTGAGCGATATCAAGAAAATCGTGACAGGAAAATAGCAGGTGTTTCGTGAAGAAGGTGTCAGACGTTGAAGCGGAAGTGCATGATGTCACCATCGGCCACGATGTAATCTTTTCCTTCCACGGACATTTTTCCGGCTTCTTTGACGGCCTGTTCCGAACCTAAAGCCACATAATCATCGTATTTGATGACTTCGGCGCGGATGAATCCTTTTTCAAAATCGCTGTGGATAACGCCAGCGCATACCGGTGCCTTGCTGCCGGTGCGATAAGTCCATGCTTTGACTTCAAGAGGTCCGGCCGTAAGGAAAGTGCTGAGGTTCAAAAGCTTGAAAGCCGATTTGATAACCCGGTTCACACCCGATTCCTCCAAACCGATTTCCGACAGGAACATATCACGTTCTTCTGCGGTTTCGAATTCTGCGATTTCCGATTCGATTTTGGCCGCCACTATCAGCAGCTCGGCGTTTTCGTCTTTCACAGCCTCCCTGACGGCATCGACATAAGCATTACCGCTGACCGCAGAGGCTTCATCGACATTGCAGACATACATCACTGGTTTATTGGTCAGCAAAAACAAATCGTGGGCGGCTTTTTCCTCATCTTTGTTGTTCAACTGGACGGTGCGGGCTGAATGGCCTTGCTCCAACGCATTCTTATAACGCAACAACACATCATACACGATTTTAGCTTGCTTGTCACTGCCTACTTGCGCCTGTTTCTGTACTTTTCCAATACGGGACTCAATCGTCTCCAAATCTTTCAGTTGCAATTCGAAATCAATGATTTCCTTATCTCTCACAGGATTGACACTGCCATCGACGTGCGTCACGTTGTCGTCTTCAAAGCAGCGCAATACATGAATGATGGCATCACATTCGCGGATATTGCCCAAAAACTTGTTTCCAAGCCCCTCTCCTTTACTGGCACCTTTGACCAATCCGGCAATGTCCACAATTTCCACAGTGGCAGGGACAATGCGGGTGGGATGCACAAGTCCGGCTAAGACATTCAGGCGCTCATCCGGTACGCTGATGACTCCGACATTCGGTTCGATGGTGCAGAAAGGGAAATTGGCGGCTTGAGCCTTGGTGTTGGAAAGACAATTGAACAGAGTGGATTTGCCTACATTGGGCAAACCAATGATACCGCATTGGAGAGACATATCGTTATTTTTAGAAAAGCTATGCAAAGATATGGAATATCTTAGTAATTTTGAAGCTCTTTTCAGCTTGTTTTGCCCATCCTTTTGCTCAAACAGCCCGATATTCTACGCAAAGCAGGTTCGTAAACAGCTTCTAAATTAAATCGATAATGGAAATAAAAAGAGTCTTTGATTTATTGGATTGGATGGTTGAGAATTATCCGCGTGAAGATGCCTTGGCCGGTAAGCGGAAAGGTGTCTGGGAGCGTTACAGCACATCCGATTACTACAAATACTCTCATCTTTTAGCATACGGTTTGTATGAAGTAGGAATAAAGAAAGGTGACAAGATATTGACCATCAGCAACAGCCGTCCGGAATGGAATTTCCTCGACATGGCCATCGGTATGCTGGGAGCTGTTCATATTCCTATTTATCCGACGCTGAGTGTGGATAATTATGTCTATATTTTCAATCACTGTGATGCGGATTATATAGTCATCGGCAATGCTGTTTTGTATCGCCGTGTGCTTCCTGCCTTGGAAAATCTGGAAAAAAAGCTCAAGGTTTACACCATTGACGAGGTTCCAGGAGAAAAGAATATTTCCGAGATTCTGGATTTGGGAATCGCCCAGAAAGAGAAAAACGAACCGATTGTGGAGGAAATCAAACGCTCCATCAAGCCCGATGACCTGTTTACCATTGTCTATACTTCCGGTACGACGGGCGATTCAAAAGGCGTGATGCTTTCTCATTATAACCTGGTCTTCAATTTTATCGCCACAGCGCATTGCCAATTGTTGGATTATCGTTATAAAGTGTTGAGTTTCCTTCCATTGAACCACATTTTTGAGCGTTGTCTCAATTATCATTACCAATATCTCGGTATAGGATTGTATTACGCTGAAAATATCGGTTCCATTATGAACAATATGGCGGAAATACATGGTGACGGTTTTTGCACGGTTCCGCGTGTGTTGGAGACTTTCCTGAGCAAAATCGCCTCTGCCGGTCGGGATCTGCCCTATTTCAGCCGCAAAATTTATTATTGGGCTATCAAGCATGGTTATAAATTCGATTGGGAAAAGCGGTCATTATGGTTCAATTTGCTGCAGAGATTCTATGACAAGACCGTTTACAGCAAGTGGCGGGCGAAATTCGGCGGTCATCATCTGGTGATAATCTGCGGAGGTTCGGCCATTCAAACCAAAATCGTCCGTTTGTTTACCGCCGCCGGCATGGAGATATATGAAGGCTATGGTATGACGGAGTCTTCGCCTGTCATCGCCGTCAACAATCCGAATCAAAATATTGTGAAATTGGGAACTGTCGGTCCTGTTTTGGAAGGGACAGAACTCAAGTTCTCAGACGAAGGAGAGATTCTCACCCGTGGTCCTCATGTGATGCAAGGTTATTACAAAGATCCGGAATATACCAAACAGGTGATTGACAGTGAGGGCTGGCTGCACACGGGAGATATCGGAGAATTGGTCGATGGAAAGTTTTTGAAGATTACCGACCGCAAAAAAGAGATTTTCAAGCTTTCAGCCGGAAAATATGTGGCTCCTCAGTTGATTGAGAATATGCTGAAGGCTTCGAGCTATATTGAACAGGTCATGGTGATTGGTGAAAACGAGAAATTCGCCTCTGCCATAGTGGTTCCGGATATCCAGCATCTGAGAAACTGGGCAGAGAAGAATAGAATTGAGTATTGCGACAATTACGACCTGATACAATTAGAATCGGTTTATAAACATTATCAGAGAATTATCGAGGATTTCAACAACAAGCTGGCTCCTCATGAGCAAATCAAGAGATTCCGTCTGGTCAGTGATGAATGGACCATGCAGAACGGAATGCTTTCACCGACATTGAAACTGAAGCGTTCGGTGTTGTTGAAGTATTATAAAGAATTGATAGACGAGATATACAATAAAACGGAGCAGGTTCAAAGCCGCGTGTTGTCTCAGGATATTTCCAATATCACGTTGACCGGTCTTCATAAAGCCGGCAGCAAACTGACGTCGGTCATGAATTCGGCCAAAGAGATGCAAAAGGCGCACAAGGAGGTTTCGCGACGGGAGAGAGAGGCAAAAAGGCTGGCGAATGAAGCGCAGACGGAATCCAACAACCGGATAGGCAAGGCGGCCCGTATGGAGAAAAGAAGATCCAAACGGACGGCCCGTGAGTCTTTCCGCCTTCAAAAAAAGATAGCCAAAGCCGAATGGAAAAAGACGACTGAGCCGCGTGCTTCGTATAAGTTGAAGAAACATCAGATCAGGATGGAGAAGCGCACGGCCATCCGAAAAGCCAGAAGCGTTTTCAAGGCTAAGAAAAAGGCCTGGAAAGCCACCTCCAAGTCCATAAACAACTTCTAGAATGAAAACTTATATTGAGAATAATTACGACCGCTTTATAGAGGAACTGTTTTCTCTTCTGAGAATTCCTTCTATCAGTGCGCGTGTGGAGTATGCCGATGATATGTACCGTTGCGCTGAACGCTTGGCAGAGCTGTTGAGACAGGCGGGTGCAGACGGTGCTGAGGTCTGTGAGACGAAAGGCTGTCCAGTGGTATTTGGAAGCAAAATGGTTGACCCTCAGGCGAAAACGGTCTTGGTATATGGACATTATGATGTGCAGCCGCCCGAACCATTGGAAAAATGGAAGCACCATCCTTTTGAACCCCTTGTTCAAGACGGGGCCATTTGCGGACGCGGTGCCAACGATGACAAAGGTCAGTTGTTCATGCATATCAAGGCCTTTGAGTATTTGCTTGCATCGGGAAATCTGAAACATAACGTCAAGTTTATTTTTGAAGGTGAGGAGGAAATAGGCAGTCCTTCTTTACCGTCTTGGATACTTGAGAATAAAGATAAGTTGTCTGCGGACATCTGTCTGGTGTCGGATACGACCATGATTTCCGATAAAGTGCCTTCCATCAACTGTGGAATGCGCGGTTTGTCGTATCTGGAGGTTAAAGTGACAGGTCCGAACAAAGATCTGCATTCGGGTCATTACGGCGGTGCGGTGGCCAATCCCATCAATGTCTTGTGTGAGATGATTGCGTCTTTGCTCGATGGGAACGGACGCGTCACCATTCCCGGGTTTTATGACAAGGTCGTAGAACTATCCCGGGAAGACCGTGCGATGCTGGCTCGGGCTCCGTTTGATATGGACGGGTATAAAGCTTTTCTGGACGTGGATGATCTGCGCGGAGAAAAGGGCTATTCGACGTTGGAGAGGACGGGAATACGTCCTTGTCTGGATGTTTGTGGTATTTGGGGCGGCTATACGGGTGAAGGTGCCAAAACGGTTCTTCCCAGTGAGGCTTCGGCCAAGATTTCCATGCGTCTGGTGCCCAATCAGAAAAGCAGTGAAATAAGCCGTCTGTTTGAGGATTATTTCAAAAAATCTGCTCCCAAATGCGTGAAAGTCTCCGTCAAAGCTTATGAAAGTGGTGACGGTTTCCTCATCCCCATCACTTCTGATGCGTATAAAGCAGCCAGTCGTGCGATGACCGAGGTGTATGGAATCGAACCGGTTCCAAGTCGTGGCGGAGGCAGTATTCCTATTTTGGCGGAAGTTCAGAAAATACTGGGAATCGATCCGTTGCTGATGGGTTTTGGTTTGGAAAGAGATACCATCCATTCTCCCAACGAGAGTTTTCTGTTGAGCCAATGGTTTGCCGGAATGGAATCCATAGCTTTGTTTTATCAGTATTATGGATAACAATAAGACTTTGCTTGACTGTCTGAATGAGATGGACCGGTTTGCTGCTCATTCCGGTATTCAACTGGTGGAAATCAGAGAAGGTTATGCCAAGGCTCAGATGTGCGTTGGGGAACATCATCTCAACGGCGGCGGAGTCTGTCAAGGTGGGGCGTTGTTCACCTTGGGCGATTTGACTTTTGCCGGTGCGGCCAATTCTCACGGCAAACTGTGCCTTGGAATCAACTGTCAGATACATTTTGTAAGCTCAGCACTGCTGGGAGATACTCTGACGGCAGAATGTCACGAACTTTCCTCGCGTAAAATACCCTTGCTGGAGGCAAAGATATTCAATCAGAAGGGCCGTCTGATAGCATCAATGACAGGGGAATGCTATAAAAAAGAGGAGGAATTCAGTTATTCGTCCCTGATGTAGCTTCTATTTTTAGGAGTTACTTAAGGAAGACAAAATATACGGCAAGAATCAGACAACCGAAAGCGGCGATATGGTTCCATTGGATGCTTTGTCCTTTGAAAATGAATACGGTGAAAATGGTGAAGACTGTAATGGAAATCACTTCTTGTATCACTTTCAGCTGCATCAAATTAAAGGAACCGCCGTTTCCTATGAATCCCATCCGGTTGGCTGGAACCTGACAGAAATACTCCGGGAAAGCCAGAAGCCAGGAAAGCACTATAACCAAAACAAGCGGAGTATGGTCAGTAATGATATTCATGGACTGAAGTTTGAGATGACCATACCAGGCAAAAGTCATGAAGATATTGGAGATTACCAGAAGTCCGATGGTGTATGCGGCGTTCATTTGCTGAAATTGAAAAGCAGGTTGCTGAAAAACGGCGCAAAAGTATGGAAAAAAATATAGAAGGTTCTAACTTTGCTTTTGATAAATGATGTAT
>JAZRWU010000320.1:0-1419 GCA_045599885.1 Bacteroidales bacterium
TTGTTGATGGTGTCGCGCTGATAACTCCAGTCAGCGGAAGACTTATCCAGTTTACCAGCCGGTTCGTAGATATAGGCCTCAGCCTGAGCCGAATACTCGAAGGTCAAGGCTTTGGTGAGGTCGTATCGGAGCTGATAGTTACGGTCCCAATCCCATTGCTTCGAAACGGTAGGATTCAGGATGATGTCGCCACCGGTCTTATTACGCAACTGGCTTTCAGAATAATAACGGTACATTTCCGTGTTGAACGTGATGCTCTTGGGCAGATAATAGAAGTTGATGTCCTTGAAAATCTGCATGGATGGCTTCGATGCCCATTTTGCCTTCGCAAACGGCGTCACATTCTTCGGATTGCCCGAATAGTTGTAGCCGAGACCACCGCGATAACTCTTGACGGAAGAATACTGTATGTCAGGGTTTTCATGATATGTCTCACTGTAAGAGAACGACAGGTTGAAGTTTTCGATGTCGTAGATGTGAACCTTCGGCATATTGCGTTGTCTACCCATGTTTCTGTTCGGGTCTCTTGGATTCGATGGTTTCTGATCTTCTTCCTTGTCATCACCTTTCTTGTTCTTCTTCTGAACGCGGTCCTTGCGGACATTCATGAAGTTGATGTTCTTGTATTTGGTGAAATCGTGGATTGAAGAAGTCAGGGCGTTGCGTTCCTCATCGGTATTCAAAGCCGAGAGTGCGTCTTCCATCTTGACATCAGGGTCGAACGGATTGTATTTCGGCGTGATGTTGGTCTGACCGTAGTCGACGTGCATAGGCACCTTGAGGCCTGTGTTCTCCACAAATTTACCCAATTCCAAGTCGGTGGAAACCGTGAAAGATGAATTGGTGGTGAACTCGTTGCTGCAAATGTCGCTGTCCAACGCACCGAAGCCAGCCGAACTATATGAACCGGTGAGAGACACTCTACCCAAATCAGCCAAAGTAGCCACCAAGCGGCCAGTTCCGGCCACGCCGCCACCGCTGCTAAGTTCGGTGAGACGCAGTTCGTTGACCCAAACAATGGCACTCTTTGCCAGACCATCATCAGTGCTTTCGGCATTCTGACGTTTCGGGTTGCGCACACCAATCATCATGGCCTCCACATCGCTGATGCTTGGGTTACCTATGACCTTGATAGTGTGGTAATAGTCTCTTCCATCCTCGTTGCCCATCCTGCGTTTTTCGGAATAGATGTAATTCAGTCTCACATCGCTGCCGGGCTGATTCATGGCGGCATTACGGTTGGCTTTCACTTCAACAAGATCTTCCAAACGGATTTCCATATTGTTGATTTCCGGCCAAATGCCTTCCTTGTTGGTGTAGGATGTTCCCCAAGGCGTCACCTTCACCGGAATTTCGTATTCATAGTAGTTCTCCGTGAAGTCGGTACCCATACGCAAGAACACCGTGATGTCTTGGTCC
>JAZRWU010000321.1:0-7414 GCA_045599885.1 Bacteroidales bacterium
TCTTCAGGCGGCCCTCATTATATGTTTGAATCTGCTTCGGAAGGGTTTGAATGTCAGACTTTCTTGGCCGTCGTTTTTCTGGCGGAGGTTTTCTTGGCGGCCGCGCGTTTGCCGCGGGCGGGGCTGCTGGCCGGTTGAGACTCCATGACCTTCAGGCAATCCTCATAACTGAGTTCGGCTGCTTTTTCTTTTTGCTCTTTGCTGAGCTTGTAATTGGCGCCGTCTTTTTGAATGTAAGGCCCGAAACGTCCGTTGAGCACCTGAATCGTGGTGTCCTGCTCAAAAGTCTTGATGATTTTATGGCGGTCGGCGTTGCGTTTGTCCTCAATGAGCTGGATGGCTTCTTCCAGCGTCACCGTCATCGGGTCGAAGGTTTTGGGCAATGACACATATTTGTTGTCGTGACGGATATAGGGTCCGAAACGTCCGGTGCCGATAATCACTTCTTTCTCTTCGTAGGGACCCAGATGACGCGGCAACTTGAACAGTTCCAGCGTTTCTTCGAGTGTGATGGTCTCTATTGACTGGTTTTTTTTGAGTGAAGCGAAAACCGGTTTCTCGTTATCTTCGGCACTGCCGATTTGGGCGATGGGACCGAAACGCCCGATGCGGACCGAAACCGGTTTGCCCGAAACCGGATCGTTGCCGAGCATTCTGGCACCGACTTTCTCCTTGGAATAGGTATTGGCTTCTTCGACCATCGGATGGAATTCCTTGTAGAAAGTGTCCATCATCTTGATCCAGTCTTCTTTGCCTTCCGCCACCTGGTCGAACTGTTTTTCGACAGAAGCCGTGAAATTGTAATCCATGATCTGCGGGAAGCGTTCCAAGAGGAAATCGTTCACTACCATACCGATATCGGTGGGAGAGAGCTTGTTCTTCTCGGCTCCGGTGGTCTCTGACTTGACTTTCTCGCTGATTTTTCCGCTCTTACCCCATTCGAGGACGGAATAATTGCGTTTTTCGCCTTCGCGGTTGCCGCGGACGATATAATCGCGCTGCTGAATGGTCGAAATAATGGGAGCGTAGGTCGAAGGACGTCCGATGCCCAGTTCTTCCAGGCGGTGAACCAGGGAAGCTTCGGTGTAACGCGCGGGCTTCTGGGTGAAGCGTTCGGTGGCTGCGGCGGCTGACAGTTGCAGCACTTCGCCGCTGCCGACCTCCGGAAGAATGCCCGAAGACGATTCGGACTCATTGTCGTTGGAGATGCCATAGACTCTGAGGAATCCGTCGAATTTGATGGTCTCTCCATCGGCGAGGAATTTGCGTCCGTCGTTGGATATACCTATGGTAATCAGTGTCTTTTCTATTTCGGCATCAGCCATTTGCGAGGCAAGGGTGCGCTTCCGGATAAGCTCGTACAATTTTTTCTCGTTGGCGTTTCCGGCAATCTCGTCTTGATCGATATACGAAGGGCGGATGGCTTCGTGCGCCTCTTGCGCCCCTTTGCTCTTGGTCTGATACTGGCGGGTCTTGACGTATTCGCGACCTAAAGTGTTTTCGATTTCCTTTTTGGAGGCCGCCAGAGCCAGGTTGGAAAGGTGAACGGAGTCGGTACGCATATAGGTGATTTTACCGGCTTCGTACAGGCTTTGCGCGATACGCATGGTCTGGGAGATGGAAAAACCGAGTTTGCGGGCGGCTTCCTGTTGCAGCGTAGAGGTGGTGAAGGGAGGTGCGGGACAGCGCCTGGTGGGTTTGGTGCTGATATCCTCCACGAAGAAATCAGCCTCCTTGAATTTCTCCATCAAGGCATAGGCGTCCTCTTTATTGCTCAGTCTTTCAGGTAGTTCTGTTTTGAGAATCTGGCCGTCGGGCAAGAGGAATTCTGCATTGAGACGGTAGAAGTTCTCCGATTCGAAGCGATTGATCTCGCGCTCTCGTTCCACAATCAGACGGACGGCCACCGATTGCACACGGCCAGCCGAAAGCGAAGGTTTGATGCGTTTCCAAAGCAAAGGAGAAAGCTCGAATCCCACCAGGCGGTCAAGCACACGGCGGGCCTGCTGCGCATCTACCAGATGAAGGTCGATGTCGCGGGGCTGTTTGATGGCTTCACTGATGGCGTTGGGGGTGATTTCGTGGAAAACAATGCGTTTGGTGTTGCTCCCCTCCAGGCCGAGCACTTCGTAGAGATGCCAGGCAATAGCTTCTCCTTCGCGGTCCTCATCGGAAGCCAGCCAGATGGTCTCGGCTTTTTCGGCTGCCGATTTCAGTTCGCCCACCAGCTTTCTCTTATCGGGCGAAATCTCGTATTGCGGTTGGTAATTGTGCTCAATATCAATGCCGAATCCCTTTTTGCTCAGGTCGCGGATATGTCCGAAACTCGACATTACCTTATAATCGTTCCCTAAAAATTTTTCTATGGTTTTGGCCTTGGCCGGAGACTCGACAATCACTAAATTTTTCTGCATCATCCCAGATTTTTTCTCAAAAACGGCGCAAAAGTAGTAAAAACCATTATAGTGCAAATGGTTTTTGAGGATAAATTTTCAAAATACCTTATATATAGGGCACATAGGCTATTCCTCGTACCAGCTGGCGTAGAGAGAATAATTGTCGGAAATCCTTTTGTTGATGGTCAGAGTCTGTTCCGGGTCGGCCATTTTGACAAATTTGGCGGGTACTCCGGCCCAGATGCTGTATGGCTCGACTTTGGTGCCTTTGAGTACGACCGCGCCGGCGGCAATGATGGCTCCTTCACCGATTTCGGCATCGTCCATGACAATAGAACCCATGCCGATCAGGGCGTAGTCGCCGATTTTGGCTCCGTGAATCACAACGTTGTGCCCGACGGAAACGTGGTCGCCGATTTCGATGGTCGATTTCTGATATAAGGTATGCAGACAGGAACCATCCTGAATGTTGACGTTGTTGCCGATGCG
Source organism: Bacteroidales bacterium (assembly GCA_045599885.1). Taxonomy (GTDB): domain Bacteria; phylum Bacteroidota; class Bacteroidia; order Bacteroidales; family UBA1402; genus UBA1757. Next base: position 2,886 of record JAZRWU010000321.1, read on the forward strand.
GATGGAATTGACATCGCCCCGGAGGACGGCGTTGAACCAGATGCTGCAGTTGTCTCCGATGACCACGTCACCGATGATGCTGGCGTTGTCGGCCAGAAAACAGTTCTCTCCAATTTGGGGATCGAAGCCCCGGACGGATTTGATAAGTGCCATGTTGTATATTGTAATAAGTTGAATGATGATAAATGACGTATGATTATCCGATGCTGCGGGTTTTGGCGGCCAGCCAGATACGCTCTTCTTCCGAAAGCAGCGGTGCCAGCGACTCATAGACACGACGGTGATATTGGTTGATCCATTCGATTTCCTCAGGCTGATAATAAACGGGGTTGATGGATTTCAGATCGTATGGGCAGAGAGTCAGCGTCTCGAAACTGAGAAAATGCCCGAATTCCGTGTCCTGTCTTCTCTCGCAGAGAATCATATTTTCGATGCGGATGCCCCAGATGCCGGTCCGGTAAAGTCCTGGCTCGTTGGAAATGACCATGCCGGGCTCCAGCCGGACGGGATTCTCTTCCATGCGGATGCTTTGCGGCCCTTCGTGTACGTTGAGGAAATGTCCGATGCCGTGCCCCGTGCCGTGTGCGTAGCTGTAGCCGGCTTTCCAAAGATACTGTCTTGCCAGAGCGTCGAGCTGGCAACCGCGTGTTCCTTCCGGAAAAACGGCAGTGGAGAGCGCGATATGCCCTTTCAGGACACAGGCGTAATCTTTTTTATATTCTTCCGGAGTGTTCTCGTACAAGGAAAAACTGCGGGTGATGTCGGTGGTGCCTTCGAGGTATTGTCCGCCGTGATCCATCAACAGCACACCTTCTCTGTTTACGGAAGAGTGTTCTTCGGCGCTGGTTTCGTAATGGACGATGGCCCCGTTGGCGTTGAAACCGACGATGGGCTCGAAACTTTCGCTCTGGCAATGCGGGTCGAGACGGCGGAAAGCGGCCAGTTTCTCTCCGATTTCATATTCGTCGGTGGGGATTCCGCTGTTCAGACGCTCTTCCAGCCAGCGCCAATGTCTGACGATGGCCACTCCGTCGCGAAGCACCGCCCGACGGAAGCCTTCTATTTCAACCTCGTTTTTGATGGCTTTGAGGCGGGTAGTGGGCAAAATGCCTTCGACCAGACGGCAGGAAGAGGGGATTTTCCGCAGCAAGGCGTCGTTGAGCCTCCTTTTATCCACCCAGACGGATGAATCCGGAGGAAGGCTGGCCAGACCCGCGCCGAAATCGCCGTAATCTGAAATGCCCACCCGGTTTTTCCGGAGATACTCCGAGGCTTCCGGACTCAATTTGGCTTGGTCAAGATAAAGGCGGCAGTCTTCCAGGCCGATCAGCGCGTAACTCAGTCCGACCGGATTGAACAGTACATCGTTGCCGCGCAGATTCATCAGCCAGGCAATGTCGTCGAGGCAACCGAGAGGCAGGAATTCAGTTCCCGCCTGGCGCATCAGGGCACGCACCTCCTCCAACTTCTCCCCGAGCGATTTTCCGGCGTATTCTTCCGGATAGTAGTGAATGGTACCCTCGGGCAGGGCAGGCCGCTCTTCCCATACCGCCCCGTACGACTGGAAATCGGGCAGGACTGTCATGTCGTGTCGGCTGAGCTGCCTGCGGAGATCCTCGGCGTCGGCGGCGGAATAGACCTCGCCGTCATATCCCACACTTTGACAACCTTGCGCCACCAGCCAGCCGGCTATCGTGGGACAGCCTTCGGTTTTTTCCTTCATAAGCTGTATTCCGCTGCCGGACAGTTGTTTGCCGGCTTGCAGAAAATACCTGGAATCGGTCCATAGCGCTGCTTCTCCGTGGCATACCACCAACGTCCCGGCACTCCCCGTAAATCCGGAAAGCCAGGCGCGGTATTTGAAATGGTCGGAAACATATTCGCTCAGATGAGTGTCGTCCGTGGGGATGATGCAGGCGTCCAAGTGGCATTGCTCCATATATCGGCGCAGTCTGCCTATACGTTCGGAATATATATTCATAAGTTAGAAGCTTAATATTGAATGAGACGGTCGGAGAACCATACTCCGCCGCAATTGATAGACAAAGGTAGAATTTTTTTCGGTTTTTCTTTTGCCAAATCAATTCGTTTCCCTACTTTTGCGGCTCGAAAAGAATTCTAACGCAAAATAAATAATTAAAACCAAGATTATGATCGTAGTTCCTATCAAAGAAGGAGAAAACATCGAAAGAGCTCTGAAGAAATTCAAACGCAAATTCGAAAAAACAGGTACCGTAAAAGAACTCAGAAACCGTCAGGCTTTCTCGAAGCCTTCTGTGCTGAAACGTCAGCAGAAGATGAAGGCTGTTTACGTACAGCAGCTCCAACAGGCCGAAGAATAGTCGCTTGCGGCAGGGGAGGGCTTTCCGAGAGAAAGGCACTTCCGGAAGACTTGGAAAATTCTCCCATGACTTCCAAAATAAATCTTGTTTTATTTGTTTGAATCGAATCGCTTCCTTATATTCGTTGTCGGTAATTGTACGACGATATGAATTGGACGGAGCGGTTTATGGAATACTTACGGTATGAGAAGAAATATTCTTCCCATACCGTTTCTGCATATCAGACCGACCTGAACCAATTCCTGTCGTTCGTCTCGGATCAGTATCAGACAGAAGATCTTGATCTGATGGATGCGGATATGGTGCGCGCCTGGATGCTTTCGCTGATGGAAAACGGTATGTCAAGCCGTTCCGTCTGCCGTAAGCTGACGACTCTCAAGTCGTTCTGGCGATTCCTGCGGCGCGGGGACGCCGTGCGGAAAAATCCTTTGCTCAAAGTACTGCCCCCCAAAGTCCACAAAAAACTGCCCTCGTTCATTACGGATGAGCAGATGGATGATTTGGAGCGCCGTCCTGCCGAAGGAGAGGATTTCGATGAGATTCGCGACAATCTGGTGATGGAAATTCTGATTCAGACGGGAATGCGGCGGGCGGAGCTGATTGGGTTGAGGCTCTCCGATGTCGATTTGTCGTCCTGCCTGCTGCGTGTACGGGGAAAACGCGACAAGCAGCGTCTCATTCCTTTCGGTGAGAATCTTAAAAGCGATCTGGAATATTACCTGTCCTGCCGTCGGGAATTGGCCGAGGATATGGATTACGGGGAGTTGGGCCAGCCGGCCTCACCTTTACTTATAAGGTGCAACGGCGAGGCGCTCTATCCCAATCTGGTCTATCGTCTGGTCCACCAACGTTTGAGTGCGGTATCCACGCTGTCTAAAAGAAGCCCTCACGTGCTGAGGCATTCTTTCGCCACCTCGATGCTGAACAATGGGGCCGAGCTCAATGCGGTCAAGGAACTTTTGGGTCATGCCAATCTCTCTGCCACGGAAGTCTATACCCATACGACCTTCGAGGAAATGAAACAAGTGTATAAACAGGCTCATCCCCGGGCCGAAAAATGAACGACTATGGAAATCAGAATTCAAGATGTGCATTTTGATGCGACCGAAGCTTTGAAAACCTTCATCCACAAGAAAGTTTCCAAATTGGATCAGTATTACGACGGTATCCTTGCCGCTGAAGTCACCTTGAAAGTGGTCAAACCCGAAACAGCGGCCAACAAAGAGGGCCAGATCCGGCTTTCGGTGGCCGGACAGGATTTGTTCGCCTCCAAAACGGCGGACACTTTTGAGGAATCCATTGACGGATGCGTGGAGGCTCTCCAGAAGCAACTGAAGAAATTCAAGGAAAAAATGCATGAGAAGTAAATTTTTTTCTTGAAAAGTTTTTGTACTTGGAAAAATATATCTAATTTTGCAGCCGTTTCGCAGGAAGATGAACGCCTCGCGGAGCGGCTGTATTAGCGAATACGGAACAGATTAGTTTTCGGGCAGTTACCAGAGTGGCCAAATGGGGCAGACTGTAAATCTGCTGGTTTTTACCTTCGGTGGTTCGAATCCATCACTGCCCACAGAATCGTCTGATTTGCGGGAATAGCTCAGTTGATAGAGCATTAGCCTTCCAAGCTGAGGGTCGCGGGTTTGAGTCCCGTTTCCCGCTCTTTTTTTGCCTGTGTAGCTCAGTGGTAGAGCGCTTCCTTGGTAAGGAAGAGGTCCCGAGTTCAACTCTCGGCACCGGCTCCAAGCAAGATTTCTAATTTTTAATTATTTGAACTATGGCAAAAGAACAATTTCAAAGAACGAAGCCCCATGTCAACATCGGTACTATCGGCCACGTTGACCACGGTAAAACCACTTTGACCGCTGCTATCACCAAGGTGCTTGCAGAGAAGGTTGCTGGTAACGCTGACAAAGTAAAATCTTTCGATCAGATCGATAACGCTCCTGAAGAGAAAGAAAGAGGTATCACCATCAACACCGCTCACGTTGAGTACGAAACCGAAACCCGTCACTATGCTCACGTTGACTGTCCGGGTCACGCCGACTACGTTAAGAACATGGTTACCGGTGCTGCTCAGATGGATGGTGCTATCATCGTAGTAGCCGCTACCGATGGTCCTATGCCTCAAACCCGTGAACATATCCTTCTCGCCCGTCAGGTGAACGTCCCGAAACTGGTCGTTTTCAT
>JAZRWU010000322.1:0-2215 GCA_045599885.1 Bacteroidales bacterium
TGTGAGCGATAGGATGGGCCGAAGCAGCACAAAAGGCCATCAAAGCAGCGGAAATAATGAGTCATAAAACTTTTTTTGAAAGAATTCAAAACAGGTTCTCAGTCTTTTTTCCCGTCCCAACGCCGGATGCATTCGCGCATATATTCTACAAAAGGCTCGGCGAATTCTTTGCGTTTGAGTGCGAAATCGACCGTTGTCTTCAAATAATCCAATTTATTGCCGATATCGTAGCGACGGCCCTCAATCTTCATGGCAATCAGTCCTTCCGTCTTGATAAGCAACTTCAAAGCATCCGTCAATTGTATTTCATTACCTTTTCCCCGCGGAGTACGGTCAATGGCATCAAAAATCTCAGGAGTGAGAATATAGCGGCCTGCGACCGCCCAATTGGAAGGTGCCAGTTCGGGTGATGGTTTCTCCACCATCTCAGACACCTGCATAATCCGGTCGCTCAAAAACTCTCCCCCCATAATGCCATAGCGGTTCACTTTTTCCGTCGGTACCTGCTGAACTGCGATAATCGTTTTGTGATATTGATCATAAGCATCTATCATCTGCTGGGTGATGGGGATGACAGAATCATTGACGCTATCGCCCAGAAGAACGGCAAAAGGCTCATTTCCACAATGGAAACGGGCATAACGGATTGCATCACCCAGACCGTTCTGCTCTTTCTGACGGATGAAATGGATGTTGGCCATACTGTCAATATGACGCAACTCGTTATACCACAACTCATCCTCGCGCTCAAGAATTCTTTCTTCAAGCTCAAGATTACGGTCGAAATGGTCTTCTATCGAGCGTTTACCTTTTCCTGTGATAATCAGGATATCTTCAATTCCCGAATCCACACATTCCTGAACCACATATTGGATAGTGGGAATATCAATAATGGGCAACATTTCCTTGGGTTGCGCTTTAGTGGCCGGCAGGAAACGGGTTCCTAAACCGGCTGCGGGAATTACGGCTTTGCGGATCATATTATATAGGGTTTTATTACTCTGACATTCAATTCTTTCATTTTCACGACCAAACGGTGAAGTGTCTCTTCATCGGGATACATTCCGATAATGGTGCCCCCACTCCCAGCAAATTTCGCCGATACACCACACGATCTGGCCGCCTGCACCAAGTTCACATTATCGGGCGAGACTTCATAAATCCTGCAACGTAAATCGAAATTCAGATTGATCAGCTCATTCAGACGCTCATAATTCCGGTTCAATATAGCAGTTCTTCCTTGTTCTGCCACATCGGCAATGGCCGCCATCGTGTCGCAGACCAAAGGCTCGCCAGCCTCAAAACGTGAACGGACAGGATTGTGGACAGCCCCCGAGACCTTACTGAGTTCCGTTTTATAAGCTATATAAAATTTCGGTAAAAGGTCCGCATCCAGACGTTCATAGCGTCCTCGCTGATTTTCAAGCATATACGATTTTTCAAAATCCATATAGACACATCCCTCATAGACTTGAATCACTCTGTCTTGCAAACCGGCCGTGATGGACAATTCCTCAGACTCGGCCTTCAACACCCAAGTAGGCAGAATCTCCAAAGGAATTTCCACCTCATAAAATTGCATAAGTGCTTTGAAAGTGGCTGTAATAATGGCACTTGAACCGGACAAACCGACTTGTCTGGGTATGGTGGTACTGAAACGTATCGTAAAATTTTTGGGTGCAAGAGATATGCCTTCAGCATCACAATATTCACAGAATTTGCGGATTGCCGCCTTAACCAAACGCTTGCCGCCATAATATCCGGTTCGGGAAATGGTTTCATTGAAATGCCGCAAACTTCGGAAACAAGATTCTTCATCCTCTTCAATACGCAGTTCAGGCGATTCCCATAACAGGACAGTCGCACCGAAATTTCTTACCGTGATTGAAATGGTCTTGCCGAAAAATCCATCGGACGGATTTCCCAAAAGGCCTGCTCTGGCATATGCTCTGCTTTCAATAATCATAGTTACCCGAAATAAATCTTCAAAAATAATTCATGTAAGATGAAAATGCAAATCTGAATTTAGAACCTGTTTTGACAGGTTCTTATCTTGCCGGAAATAACAGCTTAGAACACCCGTCGGGCGGCCCTGAGGCCGCCCGACCCGTTCTGTATGCGGGGGTCCGCCGAAGCGGATCCGTTTCCATGTCTGTTTATCTGACGAGCACCTTGGCGGCTGCGCCGTCCACGCGGAGGATGTAGATGTGTCCGC
>JAZRWU010000323.1:0-2505 GCA_045599885.1 Bacteroidales bacterium
TCACCTACGCCGCCGATTCGCATCAGTTGTACGGCGAATTGTATTTCCGTCCGGCGGCCGATTATCCGGCAGGCACGATGTTCAGTGTCTATGATTGGGATTCCGGCAAATATTTGGGAGAAATTCCGCAAGCGGCTCACACATACGCTGTGATGGGCAATATGAACGAACACCAACTGGTCATCGGAGAGACGACATTCGGCGGCCGGGAAGGCTTTATGGATTCTACGGCGACAGTCGATTACGGCAACTTGATTTACTTGGCCTTACAGCGGGCCAAGACTGCCCGTGAAGCTATCATGGTGATGGATAATCTGATGCAGACATACGGCTATGCCTCCGAAGGAGAATCCTTCACAGTGGCCGATACGGAGGAAGTCTGGATTATGGAAATAATGGCGAAAGCTCCGGAATTCAATAAAAAAGGCGTCAATGTCAATAAAGGCTCGGTATGGGTGGCTCAGCGGATTCCCGACGGTTGCATCAGCGGTCATGCCAATCAGGCGCGCATCACCCGCATCGATTTTAAGGATAAGGAGAATTTCCTGTATTCCAAGGATGTGGTCAAACATGCCCGCGAGCAGGGAATATACGATGGTACCGACTCCGATTTCAGTTTCAGCGATGTCTATGCTCCGGTTGATTTCGGCGCTGCCAGAGGTTGCGAATCGCGTGTCTGGTCGTTTTTCAACCGCTTTTCCGAGGGCATGGACGACTATCTCGATTATGCGATGGGTTATAATCTCTCACACCGTATGCCTTTGTTTGTCAAGCCTTCCGCTAAAATATCGTTCAAACAGCTGGCCGATATGATGCGCGACCATTTTGAGGGAACTCCGATGGATATGACCACCGATATTGGTGCCGGTGGCAGCCATTGTCCCTATCGTTGGCGTCCGATGGAATTTGAATATCAAGGAAAAGAATATGTTCAGGAACGGGCTATCGCCACCCAACAGACCGGTTGGTGGTATGTGGCTCAATGCCGCGCCGGGCAACCTGAGGCCGGTGGCGTTTTTTGGTTCGGAGTCGATGATGCCGCCACTTCTCCCTTGATGCCTTTCTATGCTAAATCGACGGTGGTGCCTGAATGTCTGCGTCCCGGTAATGGTTCGTTGTTGGAGTATTCTTCCACTTCTATGTATTGGATTGTCAGCCGGATAGCCCAATTCGCCTATCTCCGTTACGATAAAATCGGAGCCGAAGTCCGTCAGATTATCGATCAATACGAAAATTCTGCTTATTCCGCTGTCCGCGCTATGGATCGGAAGGCGGCTTCCTGTGATGCGGGCGAAAGAGCTGAACTGTTGTCCGCGTTTTCGGCGGGTAATGCGGAACGGATTTTCAATCGTTGGAATGAATTGGACAAATATCTGCTTATCAAATATATAGACGGTAATATCAAGCACCAGAATCCCGATGGAAGTTTTCAGGACAATGGTTATGACAAACGTATTCCCGCTTATCCGATTTGGGAGGACTATTCCGATAAATGGAAGGAAAACGTGGTGCGTGACCATGGTGATGTCCTGGAAATCCGTTGAACTGAATAAGACCGACGATATGCTCTATCCGTTGAAATTTCATCCCATATTCAAAGAGGTTCTTTGGGGAGGCTGCAACATAAGCCGATACAAGAATCTGCCTGAGCGTTGCGGTATTGGCGAAAGTTGGGAGATTTCAGGCTTGGAAGATTATGTCTCAGTTGTCTCCACAGGACCTCTTGAGGGAAAAACCTTGATGGACCTTTTGGAAATCTGTCCGAGAGAACTGATGGGCTGCCATGTGTATGAACGCTTCGGCAAGCGCTTTCCTATTCTCGTCAAGTTTGTGGATGCGGCCAAAAACCTTTCCATTCAAGTCCATCCGGACGATGCGACGGCCCGCCGCAATCATGGCCCTTCTGCTTTGGGGAAGGCGGAAATGTGGTATGTGATGGATACGGAACCGGATGCCAGCCTTATTTCGGGATTCTCACAGACCATCAATAAGGAAGATTATGAGCGTAGAATCCGGGAAAACGATATTGAATCGGTTCTTGCCCATAGCGATGCCCGGCCGGGTGATGTTTTCTTCATCCCTCCAGGACGGGTCCATTCCATCGGAAAAGGTATCCTTTTGGCGGAAATCCAGCGCGCATCCGACTTTACCTACCGTCTGTACGATTACAACCGGCGTGATTCAAAAGGCCAATTGAGAGAGTTGCATACGAAATGGGCATCGGAGGTCTTGGATTATGTGGCGCATCGTCAGGTCCGGACTCTGTATGAGCATCGTTGCGGAACAGCTGTCCAGATTGTGGACTGCACCGACTTTGTCACCAATCTGATAGAACTTGACCGTCATCCCGCCGAGGCATTTCTTCCCGACAACGACCGCGATACGGTTTGGTCGCAGTCGGCTTGTCCCTATGCCATTGACCGGGATATGCGCTCCAACGATTCATTCTGTATTCTGGTCGGTGTGGATGGTGAGGCTGAAGTTCAAGTGGATTTTGCGTCTTAT